>JBEIPX010000404.1:0-3342 GCA_040376815.1 Bradyrhizobiaceae bacterium | reverse complement strand
CGACGGCTTCGACGCTGCCCAGCGCGAAGCCAAGGCCGAAAGCGACCGGCGCGCGGCAATGGCGCTCGAAGAGATCGCGATGTCGCTGAAGGTTGTCGCCGGAGGTTTCTCCGGGATCGAGAACAAGATGGAGACCGAAGCGGTCGACGTCGCGGTAGCGGTCGCCCGCAAGCTTTGCAGCAGCCTCATTGCGGCGGAGCCGTTAACCGAGATGATGGCGCTGGTCGAGGACTGCTTCCGGCATTTGGTCGCGACGCCGCATCTCGTCGTGCGCATCAACGACGCTCTGTACGACGGCGCGCGCGAAAAGATCGAGCGGCTGGCGAAGCAATCCGGGTTCGACGGGCGGCTGGTGATCCTGGCGCAGCCGGATATCCCCTCCGGCGACTGCCGGATCGAATGGGCGGACGGCGGGGTCACGCTCGACCGCGCATCCATCGACGCGAAGATCGACGAACTCGTGGCGCGATATATGGCGCCACGCAATCAGCCCGTTTGATGACGGGCTGGAGGACAAACAATGAGTGACACCGACAACAACGTTCCACTGCCCGACCTGAATGCGGCGAACGCCCCGCAGCTCGACGACATTGGTTACGCCAGTGACGAGGAGCAAGGCGCGCGCACCGCGGCCGATCTGGAAGCCGTGTTCGACGTGCCGGTCCAGGTCTCGGCCGTGCTCGGCCGCTCGCGCATGGATGTCGGCCAGCTTCTCAAGCTCGGGCCCGGCAGCGTGCTCGAACTCGATCGCCGCGTCGGTGAATCGATCGACATTTACGTCAACGACCGGCTGGTCGCGCGCGGCGAAGTCGTTCTCGTCGAGGACAAGCTCGGCGTGACCATGACCGAAATCATCAAGGCAGAGCGCTCATAAGCGCTGTTGAAGGACAAGACAGGAGAGAATCATGCGGCTTCTTATCGTTGGCACCCTGAAGGGCCAGCTCACCGCGGCGACCAAGATCGCGATGGACAACGGCGCGTCGGTGACGCACGCAGAGGACATCGAGCAGGCGATGCGTGTGCTGCGCAACGGCAAGGGCGCCGACCTGCTGCTCGTCGATGTAGGCCTCGACATTCGTGACCTGGTGATGCGGCTGGAGGCCGAACATATCCACGTTCCGATCGTCGCCTGCGGCATCACCAACGATGCCCGCGCCGCTGTCGCCGCGATCCACGCCGGCGCGAAGGAATACATCCCGCTGCCGCCGGACCATGAGCTGATCGCAGCCGTCCTGGCGGCCGTCGCCAACGATTCCCGCGATCTGATCTACCGTGACGAGTCGATGGCGCGCGTCATCAAGATGGCGCAGCAGATCGCCGGCTCCGATGCTTCGGTGATGGTCACCGGCGAATCCGGCACCGGCAAGGAAGTACTGGCCCGCTACGTCCACACGCGCTCGAACCGCGCCAAGCGCCCGTTCATCTCGATCAACTGCGCCGCGATCCCCGAGCATCTGCTCGAATCCGAGCTGTTCGGTCACGAGAAAGGCGCGTTCACCGGCGCCATCGCCCGGCGCATCGGCAAGTTCGAGGAAGCGACCGGCGGCACGCTGCTGCTCGACGAAATCTCGGAAATGGACGTGCGGCTGCAGACGAAGCTGCTCCGCGCGATCCAGGAGCGCGTCATCGACCGCGTCGGCGGTACCAAACCGGTGCCGGTCGATATCCGCATCATCGCCACATCGAACCGCAATCTCGTCGAAGCGGTGAAGGCCGGCACCTTCCGCGAAGACCTGCTGTTCCGTCTCAACGTCGTCAATCTGAAGATTCCGCCGCTGCGTGAGCGCCCGGCCGACATTCTCGAACTGGCGCAGCATTTCGCGAAGAAATATGCCGAAGCCAATGGCGTGCCGGTGCGGCCGATCTCGGCCGAGGCCCGGCAGCTGCTCATCGCCAATCGCTGGCAGGGCAACGTGCGCGAGCTGGAGAACACCATTCATCGCTCGGTGCTGATGGCCGATGGCGACGAGATCGGAGCGGATGCGATCCTCACGCCCGATGGCGATCGCCTCGATACGGCACGCACGCCAGCTGCTGTTGTTCACGCAACGCTCGCCGCCGAGCAGGTGACGCGCGCACTCGTCGGCCGCACGGTCGCGGATGTCGAACGCGATCTGATTTTGGAAACACTGAAGCACTGCCTCGGCAACCGGACCCATGCCGCGAACATTCTCGGCATCTCGATCCGAACGCTGCGCAACAAGCTCAACGAATATGCCGACGTCGGCCTTCCGATCACGCCGGCCGGCTCGGGCACGCCCGACTACCGGAATGCGGCGGCGATGTAACGCAGCGCTGAAACTTAAAGCGACAACGGCCGGGGCTCGCTCCGGCCGCTTTCATTTCATGAGTACCCCGGCCGGTTCTGCCGCTCGAAGATGATGCCCGGCTTCGCATCGGGGTCTGGCGCATTCGCCCAGTTGCGGTAGAAATTCCACGCGAACAGCGCGAACACGAGCGCGGTGAACGTCACCACGATGCCGACGAGCACCTGCTTCACGATTCTGAGCATCGCCGCGCCACCCTTCGCTGCCACGCCCAGATCGTCGGCGTGACCACCAGTTCCATCGCCAGCCCGAAGATCATCGCGTTGTTCGGGATGCCGGTCACGAAAAATCCGAGCAGACGCGCAAGGCCGCCAGCAAAGACGATGGCGGTTAGCAATGCAAAGCGCCCGCTATGCTTCTCGATAGAGGGGACCGTCAGCCAGAACGCGATGCCGATTCCGAATAGCAGCCCGGACAGGTAACGCAGATGGCTCTCGGCTGAAACGTTAGGTGGCAAATCGAGAAAGCCGGAGCCCGCGAGTATGCCATAGCCGCCGGCCAGAACCGGGATACAGGCTGCCAGCACAACGACGGTCTGAAGAAGGCGACGCTCCACGCCGATCTCCACTCAAGCTCCCGGCGTGAGACAACCGGCCATCCCGGACATAGTTCAGCCGATGGCCCGGAACAACATCTAACTTGCAGCGGCACCCTGCTTCGGCGCGACGTTGATCGCGGCCTTGCCGTACCGGTCCGTGAAGGCCGCAGTATCGATTTCTTCGAGCTGGATATCGCCGCTCATCACGCCGGCTTTCCATGCCTCGTGTTCCGGATCGTGCTGGAACTCGGGCATCACCTCTTTCGCAAATAGCTCCAGCGACTCACAAATGTGCTCATGGGTGTTCTTGCCAGCCTGATTGAGCAGAATCACCTGATCGATGTGAGACGTCCGAAACCGCTTCAACTTCCTGCGAATGGTATCGGGCGAACCGATCAGGCCGCTGCGCAGCGCCGCCTCCTGCGCCTCCGGATTCTCGCGCTTCCACTTGTTGTATTCGTCCCACATGTTGACGGT
>JBEIPX010000501.1:0-2465 GCA_040376815.1 Bradyrhizobiaceae bacterium | reverse complement strand
GTTTTCTCCTTGTGCCGCAACGATTCTCATCATTCACGCCGGATAGCGCGCGAAGCGGGCGCGCGGGTAACAGATCGATAACGATGTAGATGGTTTGCGGGCGTTTACCCGATTTCGTTATCAATCTTTACGGCTATTTCCGGCATGGCTTTCATCAATCAGATACCTCAACTTTGAAGCCAAGATCGTTGCCATGTTGAAAGTCTACAATTGCATCGTCACCGCCCATGACCTCCGGCTGGTCGTCCTGGCTGCGGCTGTTTGCGCGCTCTCGTCCTTCGCTGCGATCAGTTTGCTGCGTCATGCCCGTTCCGCCGACATCAAGATGCGCCGCATCTGGCTTGCGGTGGCGGCGTTGACGATCGGCTTCGGCATCTGGGCAACCCACTTCATCGCGATGCTTGCCTTCACGCCGGGCGTGCAGAGCGGCTACAACGTGGCGCTGACCGGCCTTTCGCTGGTTGCGGCGGTTCTGCTAACGGGAACCGGACTCGCAGCGTCCCTCGAATCGTCCTCGCGGATCGCGCCGTGGTTCGGCGGCGCCGTCGTCGCCGGCGGCATCGCGGCGATGCATTACACCGGCATGGCCGCGTTCGACGTCGCAGGCATCATTCTCTGGGATTCGGAACTGGTCGCGGCTTCCATCATTCTTGGCGCGCTGTTCGGCGCGCTGGCCCTGCCGGCAGGACTGCACAGCGACGACATCAAATGGAAAATCGCCGGTGTCGTGCTGCTCACGCTTGCGATCTGCAGCCATCACTTCACGGCGATGGGCGCCGTTTCGATCATCCCGGATCCGATCGTCACCGTGCCGCAATCGGCCATTCCGCCGGTTTACCTGGCGCTTGCCGTCGGCATCGCCAGCTTCGTGATCTTGCTTCTGACATTTGCCGGTCTTTCGCTCGATCTGCGTGAGCGCCGCCGTCACGAAGCCGAAGCAGACCGGATGCGCGGTCTCGCCAACGCAGCCGTCGAGGGCTTGCTGGTCAGCAACAATGGCGTCATCGTCACGGTCAACGATAGCTTCGCCATGATGGCCGGATGGCAGGCCAGCCGCCTGACCGGACGTCCGCTCTCCGAATGCTTTTCCGATGGCGCAGTGCTGACGCACCTTGCTACGGCGCTCAACAAGCCGGTCGAGTCGACCCTGCGCCGCCGCGATGGCGAGACCGTCCCGGTCGAATTGATCATGCGCAAGATCGATTTCGCCGGCGAACTGAATGACGTGTTCGCGGTTCGCGATCTCAGCGCGCGTAAGCGCAACGAGCAGCACATCCGCTTCCTCGCGCATCATGACTCGCTCACCGGGCTTCCGAACCGCGCGCATTTCAGCGAGCGGCTGGAGCATGCGATCGCCGACGCCGACAACATCCCGGGCAAGAAGCTCGCGGTGCTCTGTCTCGATCTCGACCGCTTCAAGGAAGTCAACGACCTGTTCGGCCATGCGGCAGGCGATTCGGTGCTGCGCGCCGTGGCAACTCGCGTCAGCGAGGTGCTGGGCGATAGCCAGATGCTGGCGCGTCTCGGTGGGGACGAGTTCGCCATTCTCATGCGGGACGTGAACAACCCGGCCGCCGCCGGCGATCTCGCCGACAAGGTGCTGACCGCGCTTCGTGCCAGGGACGGCGACAGTCAGTACGACCGGATTTCGAGCAGTGTCGGCATCGCCATCTACCCGGACGACGCCACTGATTCCGAAGCGCTGCTCAATCATGCCGACACTGCGCTCTATCGCGCCAAGTCGGACGGCCGCGATATGTACTGCTTCTTCGAAGCGAGGATGGGTGCGGCCGTGCGCGAACGGCGGTTGCTCGAGCACGATCTGCGGCATGCCGTATCGCGCGGCGAGCTGCATCTTGCCTATCAACCGCAACAGCACGTGGTGACCGGCGCGGTGACCGGGTTCGAAGCGCTGCTGCGCTGGCGGCATCCGGTGCGCGGCGACGTGTCGCCGGGCGTCTTCATTCCGATCGCCGAAGAGTCCGGCTCGATCATGGAGATCGGCACCTGGGTGCTCGAAGAGGCTTGCCGCGAGGCGGCGACCTGGAAATCGCCGCTGATGATTGCCGTCAACGTTTCGACGGTCCAGCTCTACAACGCCGATTTCGTGCAGGAGCTGCATGAGATTCTGCTGCGTACCGGCTTGCCACCGTCGCGGCTGGAGATCGAGATCACCGAGACGGCGCTGGTGCGCGACTTCAATCGCGCGCTGATGACGCTGCGCCGCGTGAAGGCGCTGGGCATCCAGATCGCGATGGACGATTTCGGCACCGGCTATTCGTCGCTGTCGAACCTGCGCGCGTTCCCGTTCGACAAGATCAAGATCGACGGCTCCTTTATCAAGGCCGTCGACAACAACGCGCAGGCGGCGACGATCGTGCGCGCGGTCCTTGGCCTCGGCCGCGGTCTGGCGTTGCCGGTGCTGGCTGAGGGCGTCGAGACCGTCAACGAACTCGAATTCCTGC
>JBEIPX010000140.1:0-7392 GCA_040376815.1 Bradyrhizobiaceae bacterium | reverse complement strand
TCGATCTCGGCGACGACAACGAAATCGTCTGCCCGTACTGCTCGACGCTCTATCGCTTCGCCGCCGACCTTGCCGCCGGCGATGCGCGCCCGCCCGAATGCGTGCTGAAAGACAAAGCCGCTTAACCCTCGTGTGACTGGACGCTAGTGCCGCCGATCTGAAGTTCCTGTAGCGGCTGCCGCAATGACTTCACGAACTTCGGAAACAGGGTACTAGCTTGGCCACGCCGCGCACCATCGTTATCGCGGGTGCCGGCATCGGAGGGCTGACGACCGCACTGGCGCTGACGGCCAAAGGCTTTCGCGTCCTCATCATCGAGAAAGCCGAAAAGCTGGAGGAAGCCGGAGCGGGCATTCAGCTTTCGCCGAACGCCAGCCGCATCCTGATCGATCTCGGCCTCGAACCTCTGCTCGCGCCGCACGCGATCGCGCTCGATGCCGTCAGCATGATGAGCGCGCCAGCGGGCCGCGAACTGGCCCGCATTCCGCTCGGCGAAGCGGCAGCGTTTCGCTACGGCGCGCCGTACTGGATCGTGCATCGCGCCGACCTGCAATCGGCGCTGCTCGCGAAGGTGAACGACAATCCCGACATCGAACTGCGGCTCGGCGTCCAGTTCGACGACGTCGCAAGCCACGCCAACGGCGTCACCGTGGTTTTGCGCCGGGACATGACGCGGCATCAGGAGACGGCGCTGGCGCTGGTCGGCGCCGACGGCCTGTGGTCTGCCGTGCGCAATCACCTGTTTCCGGATGTGCGCCCGACATTCTCCGGCCGCATCGCCTGGCGCGGCATGATCGAGGCGTCGCAGGTGCCGCGCGATTTCCGCGAAAAGCGCGTGCAATTGTGGATGGGCCGCAACGCGCACCTCGTCGCCTATCCCGTATCGGGCGGCAGGCGCGTCAATCTCGTGGCGATCGTCGAGGGCGAATGGAACAGGCCGGGCTGGAGCGAGCCGGGCAACGCCGCCGAGATCAAGGCGTATTTCGACGCGCCGAAATGGCCGGGCGCCGCGCGGCTGATGGTGTCGGCGGTCGAGAGCTGGCGGCGCTGGGCGCTCTACAGCATCAAGGATGGCGGCGTCTGGACAAGCGGCAACGTCGCGCTGCTCGGCGACGCCGCCCACGCCATGCTGCCGTTCATGGCGCAAGGCGCCGGCATGGCGATCGAGGACGCGGACGCGATCGCGCATTGCCTGGCGCAATCACCGGGCGATGTGGCGGGTGCGCTCGCCCGCTACGCCGGCCAGCGGCGCGGCCGTGTTGCCCGCGTGCAGCGCACCGCGAGGATGATCGGACACATCTATCATCTCGGCGGGCCGCTGGCGGCAGCGCGGGATTTCGCCATCCAGCGGATCGGCGGCGCGCGCTTGCTGGCCCGGCAGGACTGGATCTACGAACGGCGCGTGCTCTAGGCGCGCTGGTCGGCGTTCGGCGTCTTTGTCCTGTCCTTCGCAGGCCACTGTTCGGACAGGGGCGGCAGCGCCTGCTCCTTCCCCGTCATGCGTTCGACCGCAATCGCGTAGACGGTGATTGCATCGAGCCGCGGGAAAAAGCCCTTCGGCCGCTCCGTTTCGGGCTTGCCGTACTTTTCCATCAGCACTTCACAGAACCGCTGCTTCATGCCGCGATCATCGATGATCCGTGCACGGCCGAACAGACAGACGCTTTGATAGGCTAGTCCCGAGTCGCATTCGAACCGGCCGTAGTCGAACACGCCCTCTTGCTCGCTGATCTCGAAGCAGACGCGCGGATCGCGCTCGATGTTCGTGCGCAAATGCCCGCGCGCGCTCGTCGTGTGCACAAAAACTTCATCGCCGATCCAAAGATAGAGCAGCGAGATGCAGTAGGGGAAGCCGTCCTCGCTCACGGTCGCGAGACGCCCGCAGTATCCGCGAGCCAGCATCTCCAGAATGCGCTCTTGCGGCATGGCGCGCTCCGCCTTTCGCATGTGCGGCGAGCTCATGATCTGGTCCGATCCGCGATTCCGATTGCAAGCCCTGCGAGCATCGGGCTTACGGTCTGCCGCTCGCATCGGGTACGGTACACCCAAGGCCGCCCGGCGCTCGATACTGCGATCGTTGAATCTCGAAGACGACGTTCGGCGCATCGCCGCTCGATTCGCGAACGAAGATGCCATCGCGCAACACGCCGCCGATGTTCGTCATCGCGCCTCGGGAGCGAAGGTTGTGTTCGCCGACCCAGAATATGACGGTGTCAACAAAGCCGAACGCATGGTCGAGCATCAGACGCTTGACCTCGCGGTTGATCTTGCCGCCCCAGAGGCGGCGAACCACGAACGTCCAGCCGATCTCGACCTCGCTGAGAGCCTGGTCGTAACCGTAATAGCGGCTCGATCCGACCAGTTCGCCGCTCGCGCGTTCAACGAACGCGAACGCAGTGCCGGACGCCAGCCCGACATCGAAAAATTGCCGGAACACCGGCTCGGTGTAGCGCTTGCGCGCGGGGTGCAGCTCCCATATCGCGGGATCGGAGGCTGCGGCGAACATCGGCGCCCAGTCATCCGGCCGCAGTGGGCGGATGATGATGGTATCGCCGATCAGGGTTGGCTGAAAATCAGGAGGCATGCTGAAAATTTCGCTCGCATATGGTATCTTTAGAAGAGCCATTTTGATATTTTTGATCATACCACTTAGGATTGAGAATGAAGGTCGCCGGGCGAAGTCTCGCCAATCTCCATGGCTGGGCCGTTGCAGCGCGCGATCCGACGCCGCTGTTTCAGCAGATCTACAATCAGATCAAAGCATCGATCCTGACGCGCGCGCTGACGCCCGGAACGCAGCTTCCCTCGACACGCGCACTCGCATCGATGCTTGCAGTCTCGCGATCGTCCGTCGTGGACGCCTACGAGTTGTTGACCGCCGAAGGTTACATTGCCGGCCGGGTGGGATCGGGCAGCTATGTGACGGCGCCGGTTTTTCCTGTCTCTACGCGACGGCAGAAAACAAAGCTCGTGAAAATCCCCGCTGGCGTGTCGTTCGAGAAGTTCGTCGACGTCACCACGCGTTACGATCCCCGCCCCTTCAATCTCGGGCGCACCCTGCTCGACATCCGCAGTACCAGCGCTTGGCGCAAATTGTCGGCGCGCGCATTGCGCAAATTCGATTCGACGCATCTCGGCTATTCCGATCCGCGCGGATTGCCGGCGCTCCGGGAGAATCTGCGCGACTATCTGCGCGCCGCGCGTGGTCTTCGTTGTACGGAAGATCAGATCGTCATCACGTCGGGAACGCAGCACGCAGTCGATCTCGTGCTGCGCGTGCTGAAACTCACCGGCGAAAAGGTGTGGGTGGAAGATCCGGGCTACCCGCTGACGACGCGGGCCCTTATCGCGATCGGCGCCAAAGTCCGCGGCATCCCCGTTGATCACGAAGGACTCGACGTGAAGGCAGGACTGCGGATTGCGCCCAAGGCGCGCGCTGCGTTCATCACGCCATCGCATCAGTTTCCCACCGGCGCGGTGATGTCGATGTCACGGCGGCAGCAACTTCTGGCCTGGGCGCGTGAGAACGACGCATTCATCATCGAAGACGATTACACCAGCGAGTTCCGCTATGGTGGCCCGCCGCTATCCGCCTTGCAGGGACTGGATGAGCACGAGCGGACGCTCTACATCGGCACCTTGAACAAGGCGTTGTTTCCGGGACTGCGGCTTGGATATCTCGTGCTGCCGAGCCGCCTGCTGCAAGCCTTCATTACGGCGCGCTATCTCTCTGACCGGCAGCCGGCCTCGATCTCGCAAACCGTGGTGGCGGACTTCATCGCCGAGGGTCATTTCGCGACGCACATCCGGCGGATGCGCGTGCAGTACCGCGAGCAGCGCGACGTTCTCGTTGCGCACCTTGCGCCCCGGCTTGACGGCATCGCGACCATATCGCCGCCGGACCAGGGAATGCATCTCGTGGTGCAACTCGCGGCAGGACGCAACGATGTCGCCGTTGTCCAGGCTGCACGCAAGCGCGGCGTCATCGCACGCGCCATGAGCGAACTCTACATCGGCGCAGAGCCGCGCCACGCGCTTCTGCTCGGTTTCAGCGGTTTTCCGGTCGATGCGATACCCGGTGCGGCAAATCGCATCGTCGAGGCGCTGCGCGCGGAGCGACCGGAACTGTAGGATCGTCGCCGCCGCGACGCGGCCTACTGCGACGGCGGCCGGCGATAGACCTGATCGGCCTGCTTGAGCTGCTCGTTCTCTTCCGGCTGCTCGAAGCTGCGCAGCGGCTTGGGCGCCGACTTGTCCGGCGGCAGCTTCTGGCTGTCGCACTTGTTGCGCCGCCATTCGTCGTCAGCGAGCTTGTAGTTCGCGCGCGCGGAAATGTAGTCGTTGCGGTAGGCCACTTCCGACACGACGCCGCCGGCGAATCCGCCCTGCGCCTTGTTCATGAGACCTTGCAGTTCGGCAGCACGCGTCGAATGGCTGCGCATCGCCGTGCGCAACTGCACGCAGTCGTAGAGCGCATAGCGCGCCGGATCGACATAGACGGCGGTGAGCGCCTCGCCACCGCTGGCGCAGCCGGCGAGCGCGAGGCCGAGCGCAGCAAGGCAGGCAAGCCGCACCGGCACGGCGCCGACCGCGCGCGTCCGTCCATCCCGGTTGTCGTTTCGTTCGGTCATTCGCCGGTTCAATCCACGCCCCACCCGCAATGCGCTACCCTATACCGCCCCACCTAATGGAAGGTTGCGGACCGGAGCACGGCAGTTAGCGCGTAATCGCAGCGAAACCAAGACGGCACGGCGGACGGCGGTATCGGTCGGCGGCGGCGCGTTTCGCGACGACCCGCTCAAACAGAGCCGCGCAGCGCCAGATTCATGAAAACTGCTCGGTCGTCATAGCTCTTCAGCTTGGGGCCGAGCGCGGGATCATCAATGGCCACGAAACGGTGCCGCTTCCAGAACCCCACCGAGCCGTTCACCGCAATCAGCGAGATGCCGGGGAAGCCCGAGTCCGTCGCGTGCTTCACAATCCTGCTCACCGCGGCAGACGCGGCGCCCGTCCCCCGCGCATCGGGGAGAAGCGCGATATCGTGAACGTAGTAGGTCGACGCAGGTGAAGGAATTCCTCCAAGCTGGACGTTCAGCGCCGGCGGCTGTTTGAAATGCCAGGGATGACTTATGAGGTAGCCGATGATGCGGCCGCCGCGCCACAAACTCAAACAGCCTTCGGGATAAAGCGACAACCGCTCCGCAAGAACGGCTTCGTCCTCCGGGTAGCCGACATGCACGCGATCCGCGACCGCATTCACCGCGGACAGGTTCTCGCGCAGCATCGGACGCCAGTCGACGGCGGTTTCGTTTACGAGGTGATCCATGTCGCGGGCGTCTTGCACCAGTTCCGGCGCGGCAGCCAGTCACTTCCGGGTCAGGCGTGCGAAAGCCGCCAGAGCGCCTTTCCGGCCAAGGGGTTATGTCGTAAGTGTGGGTCACGCGGGCGTGGCGAAACTGGTAGACGCAACGGACTTAAAATCCGTAGGACCGCAAGGTCTGTGCCGGTTCGACCCCGGCCGCCCGCACCAGTTTGTCCCCCTTTGCGCCTCGTCGCTAAACAGAGACTGTAGCCGCAGCGGTCACGCCTTCCGGGCGGATGCGGCGCGAAGCAGCCAGCCCATCACCGCAACCGCGATCAACGCACCAGCGAGTTCGGCAACGATGAAGCCCGGCAGATCTTGCGGGCGGATGCCCGAGAACGTGTTGGTGAGCGATCGCGCGATGGCCACCGCCGGATTGGCGAACGACGTCGAGGCCGTGAACCAGTACGCGGCCGTGATGTAGAGGCCGACCAGCCACGGCACGGCCTCCGGCCGGAAGCGGATGCCGCCGAGAATGGTGGCGACGAGACCGAAGGCGGCGATCACTTCCGCGAACCACTGCTCGCCGCCGGTGCGAACTTTCAGCGACAGTTCGAAGAGCGGCAATCCGAACATCAGATGCGCGGCGATGGTGCCGGCGATGCCGCCAGCGATTTGCGCGGCGATGTAGATCGCGGCTTGCGGAAACGGCAGTTCGCCCCTCACCGCGAACGCCAGCGAAACCGCAGGATTGAAATGCGCGCCCGAAACCGGCCCGAGGATCGTGATGAGCACCACCAGGATCGCACCGGTCGGCAGCGTGTTGCCGAGCAGAGCCAGCGCGCCATCCTTCGTCAGCGTTTCCGCCATGATGCCGGAGCCGACCACCGTGGCGACGAGAATGGCCGTGCCCAACGCCTCTGCCACGCAGCGGCGCTGCAAGTCGAACGGGTGCATCAGCCCGCCTTGTCCTGGCTGGCCGATGAACCATCGAGCCGGCCGATCTCGCGCAGCTTCGTCCCGAGCGCGAGCTTGTCGATCTTGGTCAGCGGCAGGCTGATGAACGCGCCGATCCGGTTCTTGAGATAGCGGAAGGCGGTGTTGAACGCCGCTTCCATTTCCAGATCGGTGCCGACGACGGCTGCGGGATCGTCGATGCCCCAATGCGCGGTCATCGGCTGGCCGGGCCACACCGGGCAGCTTTCGCCAGCGGCGTTGTCGCAAACGGTGAAGACGAAATCCATCACCGGCGCGTCGGGCGCGGCGAACTCGAGCCAGCTCTTCGAACGCAAGCCGTCCGTCGGATAGTCGAGGCGCTTGAGCGTCTTCAGCGCGAGCGGATTCACGTCCGGCTTGGGCGTGCTTCCCGCCGAGAACGAGCGGAAACGTCCCCGGCTGTCCTTGCGGAGAATGGATTCCGCCAGGATCGAGCGCGCGGAATTGCCGGTGCAAAGGAACAGCACATTGTAGATCTGATCAGACACGGACTTTCTCCTTCTTTGGCGGAGGACAGCACGGGGTGAGACTTGCGATCACGGGCGCGCACACGTCGGGCCGTCCGCCGCAGCAGTCCTGCAACAGAAACAGCGTCACCGCCTGAAACGTCTCGAGGCTGGCGCGGTAGATGATCGAGCGGCTTTGCCGTTCGGCGGTGATGAGGCCCGCACGCGACAGCACCGACAGGTGCGCCGACATGGTGTTCTGCGGCACCTCGAGCAGCCGCGCGAGTTCGCCCGCCGCAATGCCCTCGGGCTCATGCTTGGCCAGAAGACGGAAGGTCTTCAGCCGCGTGTCCTGCGCAAGGGCAGCCAGCGCAAGGATGGCGTTCTCAGTATCCATATATCGAGAATTATGGATATGGTGTCTGATGTCAAGCGACACAATTTCGATTATTCTAGAAATACGGTTGACAGCCTGACCGGAATCGGGAATAGTGCGCTCATGAAACTCGACGATGCAGCGGCCCACCTCGAAGCGCTCGGCAATCCAACGCGCCTGAAGGTCTATCGGACCCTCGTGCGTGCGGGTGACGCGGGCCTGTCCGTGGGGCGTTTGCAGGAGCGGCTGAAGATCGCCGGATCGACGCTTTC
>JBEIPX010000266.1:0-4901 GCA_040376815.1 Bradyrhizobiaceae bacterium | reverse complement strand
GCCATCTGCCGCGAGATCGCCGGCGGAAAATACGAATCGTTGTCGGCGACGATCCATGTCACAGGCACGCGCGCGCCCTTGCCGAACATTCCCGCGGCAGCGACGAGACGATCCGGCGCGCAGACCTCGCCCGGGCGATCGTTGGCGCGGCCGCCGCGTCCCGGTGCGAAGACGATGATGCGCGCGATCGCAGCCGGATCGGCGTTCGCCAGCGCCAGCGCACCGAAGCCGCCGGCCGAATGGCCGACGATCAGTGCGGCACTCTTCTGAATGAACGGCTGCGTACGCATGAAGGCCAGCGCGCTGCGAATCGATTCGGCGGTGGCCCGCCCCGCCGGCAGATAGCTCGCGTTGGCGCAGCCGCCCTGCTCCTCGAGATAAAGTCCGCCGGTCGCGCCATGCCCCGGGCGTTCCGGCACCAGCACCGCGTAGCCGCGCGCCACCAGCGCCTGCGACAGCGCGCGGTATTCGGGCTGCGGCATCTGCGCCCGGCGAATCGCATTCTGGGTCGAGGCGTGCGCAATCACCGCCAGCCGGAAAGGCCCCTCGCCCGGAGGACGAAACAGCACGGCCTGCGACAAGGTGGACGGGTCGGACGACGGCACCCGCCAGAGCTGACGGCGGTCCGGGCTCGCCTCCGCCGTTTGCGCCCCGGCGCGGCCCTGCGCGACAGCCGGGCCGGCCATAAACGACAAAAAAATCATCGCCGGGATGCCCCGCCGCAGCCAGATCGGAAAAGCTAGCAAGTTCGGGATCATTCCAGGGTCCGCATCCGGGCACCGGCGGCCAGGCTCGCCAATGCCGTTGGTTCTAGCATCGCATTCGCGTTCGTCAGACGCACCAGGCGGCGTCCGTCTGTCACGTTTCGGCACAGCGATGGCTGGAACATGATGCAGAAAGTCCACATATTAACGGATAATTAAACACAGACCTTGAAGCGCGCCCGCCGAATTGGTTTGATCCCTGTCATGAGCACAACCCTCATCGAGGTTCGGCCGGCCAAGACTGCGGATGCATCCGAGGTCGCGACGACCCATGACGACGCGTGGCGCGCGGCCTATCAGGGCATCATCCCCGGCGCCGAACTCGAGAAGCTGATCAATCGCCGTGGGCCGCAGTGGTGGGATAGCGCCATCCGCAAGGGCAGCCGCGTCAGCGTGCTCTCGTTCAGCGACCGCATTGCCGGCTACGCCAACTACGGCCGCAACCGCGCGCGCAGCCTGCACTTCGAAGGCGAGATCTACGAACTCTACCTGCGGCCTGAATTCCAGGGCCTCGGCTTCGGCCGCAAGCTGTTCACTGCCGCCCGGCGCGATCTCGCCCAGAGCGGACTGAAGAGCATGGTGATCTGGGCGTTGTCCGACAACGAATCGGCGGTGGAATTCTATCGCGCGCTCGGCGGCCGCATGGTCGCCCGCTCGTCGGAACGGTTCGGGCAGAAGTCGCTCGACAAGGTCGCGTTCGCCTGGACCAACTAGAGCCTTTCCGGCTTTGATGGAATCAAAGCCGGGCTCTGGCTTTTTGTTTTGACGCGTTCTCTTTACGCGAACCGGTATCCACTTCGCTCGAAAACGCTCTGATTGCGGCTTGCGCCGCAATTGCCTGCCAGCAATCAAACCGCTGACACACCGAGCCCGTGAATCGCGCAGGCGGCGCGCAGCGTATTCACCAGAAGACACGCCACCGTCATCGGCCCGACGCCGCCCGGCACCGGCGTGATCGCACCCGCAACCTCGCGCGCGTCGCCGAATGCCACGTCGCCGACAAGCCGCGTCTTGCCGTCAGCCAGCGGAATGCGGTTGATGCCGACATCGATCACCGTCGCACCCGGCTTGATCCAGCTGCCCTTGACCATCTCGGCTTTGCCGACAGCGGCGTAAAGCAGATCGGCCTGCTTGCAGATCGCAGGAAGATCGCGCGTGCGCGAGTGCGCGATCGTCACCGTCGCATTTTCGTTGAGCAGCAACTGCACCAGCGGGCGTCCGACCAGATTGGAGCGGCCGATGATGACCGCATTCATGCCTTCGAGCGAGGCATGCACGGTCTTGCTCAGAATGATGCAGCCGAGCGGCGTGCACGGCGTCAGTGCCGGCAGGCCGTTGGCGAGGCGGCCAGCGTTCACCGGACTCAACCCATCGACATCCTTCGCCGGGTCGATGGCCGCGACGATCGCCTGCGGATCGAGCCCTTTCGGCAGCGGCAATTGCACCAGAATGCCATGGACGCTCGGATCGCGGTTGAGCTTGTCCACCACCGCGAGCAGTTCTGCCTGCGATGTCGTTGCCGGCAGCAGATGTTCGAACGACGCCATGCCAGCTGCTTCGGTCTGCTTCACCTTGCTGCGGACGTAGACCTGGCTCGCAGGATCGGCGCCGACCAGCACGGCCGCGAGGCCCGGTATCACGCCATGGCTCGCCTTGATCCGCGCGACTTCCGTGGCGACCCGGGCACGCAGATCGGCGGCAATGACTTTCCCATCGATGAGTTTGGCAGTCATACGGGTCCTTCGTCCGTCTTGTTGGTTTCAGGCCGGATCGGCCGCGAGCTTCTGCAGTATGTCGCCAAGCCGTTTCGGATCGCCATCGATCGCAAACTGCTTGCTGCGCGAGGTCACGCCCGAGAGCAGCCGCACATTTGCCTGCGGTACCTTGAGCGCCTTCGACAATAGCTTGATCACCGCGCGATTGGCTTCGCCGCCTTCGGCCAACGCCTTCACGCGCACTTTAAGAACCGGGCGGCCGTCGGCCTGCGTCTCGATGCCATCGAAATCATCGCGCCCGCCGCGCGGCGTCACGCGCAATGCGACTGCGATGCCCTCCGTGGAGTAGCGCCAGGGAACAGCCAAGCCGCCAGCTCGCGATCAGACGACGTTCGGATAAATGTAGTAGGTGATCACCCGCTGGATGAAGAGGATGATCAAGATCACGATGATCGGCGAGATGTCGAGGCCGCCGAGGTTCGGCATGACATTGCGGATCGGCCGCAGCACCGGCTCGGTGATCCGGTAGAGGAACTCCGCGACCGAAGCGACGAATTGATTGCGCGTGTTCACGACATTGAATGCGATTAGCCACGACAGGATGGCAGACGCGATCAGCAGCCAGACGTAGAGATCGAGGACGATGAGAATGATGTCGAGAATGGCGCGCATGGGCGGGCTGGCTCACGGAAGACTGGATTGGAACTGGGCGCAACGTATCGTCTCGACCCCCGTCTCACAAGGGAGGCCAAGAGCATGATCCCGAAAAGTGAGTACCGGTTTTCGGATCAGATCATGCTCGGACTTAAGGTCCGGAGCGCCCCCCGCGCTTGCGCGTATTCCGCAAAAGTGGGCACCGGTTTTGCGATCAGAATACGCGCAAAGTTTGTAATTTAGAGCATTTCCTTGCTGCTAGCCGGACCTACTTAGCCGGGAAATGCTCGTGCGGGAAACGCCATGAAAACAGGCGATTTCGGCCATTCTTGACTTGGTATTGGGGGAGCGAGTAAATGACGCCCGCGTGTCGGCCGCCGCGAGTTTCGCCGCGGCCTGCAAGGGGCCATAGCTCAGCTGGGAGAGCGCGTCGTTCGCAATGACGAGGTCGGCGGTTCGATCCCGCCTGGCTCCACCACGCTTCACCCAGTTCTTCAAAGATGCGGGTTGCGTGTGGCGCAGCCACTGACAATGCGAAGCGTGCCGGCGTAGCACCTGGGCGAAGACGGACGAGTTTGGTTGCCCGCCCTGCACATCCCTACACACTCCCGAACTTCGGTTTCCGCTTCTCGACGAAACTCGCGACGCCTTCCTTGAAGTCGGAGCTGGCGAGCGAGATCATCATCTCGTGATTGGCCACTGCGGTCGCCTCCGCCATGGTCTGGAACGGCACGTCGTAGAGCTGCCGCTTGATCGTGCTCATCGATGCCGGAGCGACGTTCTCGGCGAGGTCGCGCGCGTAAGCCATGGTCTGCTCACGCAGTTGATCCAGCGGATAGAGCCGGTTGACCAGCCCCATGCGCAGCGCTTCGTCGGCCGAGACGCGGCGCGCGGACAGCAGAAGATCGAGCGCGTTGGCATGACCGACGATGCGCGGCAGCATCCAGCTGATGCCGTGCTCGGCGATCAGCCCGCGCCGCGCGAAAGCCGTGGTGAACACCGCGTTATCAGCCGCGAAGCGGATGTCGCAGTAAAGCGCGTGAACGAGGCCGATGCCGGCGGTCGCACCGCTCAGCATGCCGATCACGGGCTTCGGGATCGCCGGATAGTAGCCGTTGCGGGTCTGCCAGTCGGCGCGGCGGTTCATGTCGAACGACGGCAGCGCATCGCGCCGCTTGATGTCGTCCGGATCGAGCGTCTTCAGCGCATCCATATCGGCGCCGGCGCAGAAGCCGCGGCCCGCACCTGTCAGAATGATCACGCGGACGTTCTTGTCGGCGGCCGCCGTGTTCATGGCGTCGCGCACGTCGCGCTCCATCACCGATGTCCAGGCGTTCATGCGGTCGGGCCGATTGAGCGTGACGGTCGCGATCGCGTCTTCGACGCTGTAGAGAATTGCCTCGTAGGCCATGGTGCTTCCCTGTCTGTTGTTGGTTCTTGCGTCAGGATTTCGTCTGCGGGCCGCGCGCGAAATAGCTGACAGTCTCCGGCCGGTCTTTTAGCCAGCCGGTCCAGCGCTGGAACACCTTGTTCATGCGATCCGGCGCGACACCAAGCTGGCTCATGGCCACGCCGCCGTTCACCGACTCGCGATACTCGGAGATCAGCCCGTCGTGGATGATGAAGTGGCTCATGCCGTCGATCACCACCGGCTTGCCTTTGAAATCCGCAATCGTCGAGGTGAAGCTCGAGAGCGACCACGCATATCCCATGCTGCCGTCGAACACCGGATCGAACATCTCCCAGCGATAGTCGGCCGCGTCGCGGT
>JBEIPX010000583.1:0-1620 GCA_040376815.1 Bradyrhizobiaceae bacterium | reverse complement strand
TGGAATTCCGATCTGATCGAAACGCTCGAATTCGACAATCTGATCTCGCAGGCGGTCGTCACGATGGATTCGGCCGCCAACCGCACCGAGAGCCGCGGCGCGCATGCGCGCGAGGATTTCCCGGACCGCGACGACGCGAACTGGATGAAACACACACTGGCCTGGATTGATCAGCGCGGCTCAACAACGATCGATTTCCGCCCGGTTCACAACTACACGATGACCAACGACGTGCAGTACATCCCGCCGAAGGCGCGGGTTTACTGAGCCGGGTCTCCATCGCAGGGAGCGCAGCGTTGCTGCACAGGGGCGTCCGTTCCAAGACGATCAAGGGGTTGCGCCGGTTGACGGCGCGCTGGAACGCCGCGTCCGAAATGGACAGCATCGTCGCCGGCCACCGCGGCCGGGTGATGAACAAGTGGTCGCACTACTTCGAGATCTACGATCGCCACTTCGCGCCGTTCCGCGACCGAGACGTGAGCGTCATCGAGATCGGCGTGCAGGGCGGCGGATCGCTCGACCTGTGGCGCAGCTATTTCGGACCGAAGGCCAAGATCGTCGGCATCGACATCGACCCGAAGTGCAAGGCGTTCGAATCTCCGAATACGTTTGTGCGGATTGGCAGCCAGGGCGACGACGCATTCTTGCAGCGCGTGGCGGCGGAGTTCGGCCCGTTCGACATCGTGATCGAGGATGGCAGCCACGCGTTCGAACACCAGATCGGCACGTTCCGCTCGCTGTTCCCGCATATCCGTCCGGGCGGCATCTACGCCTGCGAGGATTTGTGCTCGTCCTACTGGGAGCCGGAGTTCGGCGGCGGCGTGCGCAAGCCGGGCACCGGCATCGAGTTCTTCAAGGCGCTGATCGACGAGATGAACGCCTGGTATTCGAGCGACAGCATCGATTCCGAACCGGACGCGATGGCGAAGCAGCTCTTCGGCATCCACTTCCACCCGGCACTCGCCGTCATCGAGAAACGCGCGATGGCGCGGCCGATGCTGGTGCCGGTTGGAAAGCCGGAAAAGTAACGTTCATGGCTCATGATGGGAATGTCATGACCGCTGTTGTTGATTGGACCCGGCAGGGCTATCACCTGCTGACAAAACCTGCGGCAACCGCCGCATCGCGAGAGACCCATGGTTGAATTTGCCCTCCCGAAGAACTCCCGGATCACCGAAGGCAAGAGCTGGCCGAAGCCGGCCGCCAAGGAGACGCGCGAATTCCGGGTCTATCGCTGGAATCCGGATGACGGGAAGAACCCGCAGCTCGACACCTACCATGTCGATGTCAACGACTGTGGCCCGATGGTTCTCGACGGCCTGATCTGGATCAAGAACAACATCGATCCGACCCTGACCTTCCGCCGCTCCTGCCGCGAGGGCGTCTGCGGTTCGTGCGCGATGAACATCGACGGCCAGAACACGCTCGCCTGCACCAAGTCGATGCACGACACGAAGGCCGGCGCGGTGAAGGTCAACCCGCTGCCGCATCAGCCGGTGGTGAAGGACCTCGTGCCCGACCTCACGAACTTCTACGCGCAGTACGCCTCGATCGAGCCATGGCTGAAGACGACGACGGCGACGCCACAGAAGGAATGGCGGCAGAGCCACGAGGACCGCG
>JBEIPX010000296.1:0-4511 GCA_040376815.1 Bradyrhizobiaceae bacterium | reverse complement strand
GACACTGCGCGGATGAAATAGATCGCGACAGGATGTAACGCTTCGGCATCCGGGTTTGCAGGTAACCCGCGCCGAGCGAGCCGACGATGTTGAAGAGGCCGATGGTCGCGATCACCCAGCCGCCCACCTCGACCGACAAGCCGCGATCGACCATATAGGCCGGCAGATGCACGGTGACGAAAGCAAGCTGGAAGCCGCAGGTGAAGAAGCCGAGCACGAGCAGCACGTAGGAACGGTGACCGAACGCCTCCGCCAGGGCCTGCCGCAGCGATTGCGTCGGCGCAGCCGAACCGGATGCGGATTGTGATGCCGACGGAGTCGTCAGCGCAAAGGCCAGTGGCACGACGAGCAGCGTCAACAGCGCAAACACCATCAACGTCGACTGCCAGCCGATGCTGCCGATCAGCGCGACGCTGAACGGCGCAAACAGAAACTGGCCGAACGAGCCGGCCGCAGCGCCTGCTCCAAGCGCGAGCCCGCGCCATTCCTCCGGCACCAGCTTGGTGAAGGCCGCAAGCACGAGGTTGAACGAACAGCCGGAAAGACCGAGTCCGATCAGAACGCCGACGGACAAATCCAGCACCACGGGTGTCGATGCGTAGCTCATCATCACGAGACCCGCCGCATACAGCAGCGCGCCGACGCACAGCACGCGCACGCTGCCGAAACGATCGGCGACCGCGCCGGCGAATGGCTGCCCGATACCCCACAGCAGGTTCTGAATGGCGATGGCGAGCGCGAACACATCGCGGCCCCACAGGAACTCCTTGCTCATCGGCTGCATGAAGAAGCCGAACGAGGAGCGCGGCCCGAAGGTGAGCATGGCGATCAAGCTGCCGCAGATGATGATCACGAGCGGCGTGCGCCAGCCCACGGATGACGGGGTCGATGAAGTCGCTGACATGAAGGCATTCCGGCAAGGGCGGCAGAAGTGCCGCAGCGCACCCACAGATTAATGCACCCGCATGGTTTTCCCAAGCGGCGAGCGGCTCACAAACGGCCGAGCATTGCAGCGATGCAGGAAGCGCCGGTTACAGAGCTGTGCCTAAGGCAATTGCACAGCCGGTTTACTTGGCTCAGTTACCTGGCCCGGTTACTTGACCAATTTCTTGGCCTAGTTACTTGGCTTCGGCCTTCACCTCGGTGAGTTGCTTCGTCACCTCGGCGGTCTGCGCCGCCGTACCCCATGCCGGCGCATCGCTGCCATCACCCCACTGACGCGGGCGATAGAACAAGTGCTGTCCGGTGCGATACAGCTTCTTCATCGTGCGGGCCCAATAGGGCTTCACGTAGTCCGCGTGATAATGCGTGGATTTGCCGACTTCCGGTAGCCAGATGCGGCCATCGAGCGTTTCCTTGGCAATACGCATTGCGCGCGCCCATTGCTCGGGCTCGGTCACCACATCACGGATGCCGTCGCAGGCGAAGGTAAACTGGCAGGCGAGATGGCGGTGGGCGTTCTGATAGACCACGCCGCAGACGGTTTCCGGATAGTAGCCGGAGAACGCGCGGTTGATCACGACCTGAGCGACGGCGATCTGGCCACGCACCGGTTCGCCGCGCGCCTCAAAGTACACGGCGTTGGCGAGGCACTTCTCGTGCTTGGCGCGCGCCTTCGGGTCAGCAAGGCTGAGCCGCTCGGCCGGCGTCTTCGTGCGCTGGACCGGCGCCGTGATCTCGCCCTTGCTAGCGACGCTGAGACCTTCCTTCACCACATCCTTGGCGATCTCCGGCGTCTTCACCGAGAGCGACGCGGTCGCTTTCATATCGGGATCGCGCGCGTGCGGCAGGATTACGACCGGCTCTTCGCCCGGCTGCCAGCGCTCCATGGCTTCGCCGGTGACGCCGAGCGAACCGTGGCCGAAATAGAGATGGGCGGTCTGCACCGTGAAACTGTCACGCAGACGCTTCGGCTGCGCGGGGAACTGTTCCGGCTGATCGGCGCCCGGCTGGTCTTCCAGCGACAGCGACACGTCGTATTGCGGCAGCGGCGGCGCCTGCAGCGCCTCGATCAACTCGTCATGCAGCGGCGCATCGGCGGCATCCGCCTTGGCCGCTTTCATGCCCTTCACCGATGCATTCGAGGTGGCCGGATCTTCCGCCGGTTTCGCCGGTTCGGCAGTGGCCGGCTCTTCGCGCGAGAACAGCGGCAGGCGGTCGCCCTTCAGCGCACGCTCGACGACCGGGAAATCCGACGCCTGCAAGCGGCGCGACTGGCCGAGCGGATGGCGCGTCACCGAGCCGGTGATGCCGGAGCCCGACATGTCGAGGCTCGCGAGGCGATAGGTCACCGTCTGCGGCAGGCTCGACCCGATGGGACGCGGGAAGCTGAAGGTCGCGACCTGAATCTTGGACGCGGAAGAGGCGACGTGCTTCTGCAAGCGCTCGGCAACACCAGGCTGGCGCGCGAGCAGCGCACCCAGGTCTTGATGACCGATTTCGTTGGGGATCACTGCGAAGACGCAGAGACCAAAGCCGAAGGGCACAAAACGCGTACCCTTCGGCCGGTTACGCAACACAGACATCGATTACTCACGCAACGCTTACGCTACTCAAACACACGTACTCATCTTCCAGGGGCCGTTAATCACAACAGTTTCAAAACGACCGTTTTTGGTGATATCGAATTAAAGTTGCGCGGGAGTTAATCGGCGATGCACGCACATCACACGCAAGCAATCGCTCGCGTTTGCGCACTCACTTCGCGAGTGTTGGTGAATCGCGCGTGCAGCGAAGTGGTAAACATACGGTCAACGCAATCCGCATGCTGCGCATCGCAGCGTTGATGCATTACCGCGTATTCGCGGAACTTGTCTCGCAATGAGACAAACGGTTCCGCCGCGTGTGACTTTTACGAAACGTCACAAACAAAATCGCCGCCGTGATCGAACGGCGGCGATGTCTCTGATCTCACCCGCGACAGCAGGTCATTTATTACGCCCGGCTCTTTACGCCTGGCTTGCGGCGGTCTTGCCGAGTGCGGCCTGTGCCGCCGCCAACCGCGCGATCGGCACGCGATAAGGCGAGCACGACACGTAGTCGAGACCGATCTCGTGACAGAATGTCACGGACGCCGGATCGCCGCCGTGTTCGCCGCAGATGCCGACCTTGAGGTCACGGCGCACCTTGCGGCCGCGGGCGACACCGATCTTCACAAGTTCGCCGACGCCGTCGCGGTCGATCGAGATGAACGGATCGACCTGCAGGATGCCGCGTGTGACGTAGGTGCCGAGGAAACTCGCCGCATCGTCGCGGCTGATGCCGTAGGTCGTCTGCGTCAGATCGTTGGTGCCGAACGAGAAGAACTCCGCCGTCTCGGCGATTTCGCCCGCGAGCAGGCAAGCGCGCGGCAGCTCGATCATGGTGCCGACCTGATAGGTGAGCTTCTGGCCGCCATTGTCCTTGGTAACCGACAGCGCGGTGGCGTCGATGCGGGCGCGGATCAGGTCGAACTCGGCGCGGGTCGCGATCAGCGGCACCATCACCTCGAGGCCCGGCGCCTTGCCGGTGCGCTTCTGGGCGACGATCGCCGCCTCGAAGATCGCCCGCGCCTGCATCTCCGCGATTTCCGGGTAGGCGATGGCGAGACGGCAGCCACGGAAGCCGAGCATCGGGTTGAATTCGGCAAGCTCGCGCACGCGGTCCGCAATGCGGCGCGGATCGGTGTTCATGGCGCGCGCCACTTCCTCGATTTCCGACTGCGTGTGCGGCAGGAACTCGTGCAGCGGCGGATCGAGCAGACGGATCGTGACCGGCAGGCCCTTCATGATCTCGAACAGATCGACGAAGTCGGCGCGCTGCATCGGCAGGAGCTTCGCCAGCGCCGCGCGGCGCGATTGCTCGTCTTCCGACAGGATCATCTCGCGCACCGTGCGGATGCGCGTCTCCTCGAAGAACATGTGCTCGGTGCGGCAGAGACCAATGCCCTCGGTGCCGAACTTGATGGCGGTACGTGCATCCGCCGGCGTATCCGCGTTCGCGCGGACGCCGAGCTTGCGCACCTGATCGGCCCAGCCCATCAGCGTGCCGAACTCGCCGGACAGTTCCGGCTCGATCATCGGCATGCGGCCGGCCAGCACCTGGCCGGTGCCGCCGTCGATGGTGATAATATCGCCCGCCTTGAACGTGCGGTTGCTCACGGTCATGGTGCCGCGGCCGTAATCGACGCGCACCGAGCCGCAGCCCGAGACGCAGGGCTTGCCCATGCCGCGCGCGACCACCGCGGCGTGCGAGGTCATGCCGCCGCGGGTGGTCAGGATGCCCTCGGACGCGTGCATGCCGTGAATGTCTTCCGGGCTCGTCTCCACGCGCACCAGAATGACCTTGCGGCCATCGTTCTTGAGCTTGGCCGCTTCATCCGACGAGAACACGATCTCGCCGGAGGCCGCGCCGGGCGAAGCCGGCAGACCGGTCGCGATCACGTCGCGCTTGGCTTCCGGATCGATCGTCGGGTGCAGCAGCTGATCGAGCGAAGCCGGATCGATGCGCACCACCGCATCCTTCTTCGAGAT
>JBEIPX010000394.1:0-3433 GCA_040376815.1 Bradyrhizobiaceae bacterium | reverse complement strand
TCGGTCGACGTCATCACCGGCACCATCAAGGCGAACTTCCCGACCCGCATCTCCTTCCAGGTCACCTCGAAGATCGACAGCCGCACGATCCTGGGCGAGATGGGCGCGGAGCAGCTGCTCGGCCAGGGCGACATGCTCTACATGGCGGGCGGCGGCCGCATCAATCGTGTGCACGGCCCGTTCGTCTCCGACGACGAGGTCGAGAAAATCGTTCGTCATCTCAAGACGCAAGGCCAGCCCGAATATCTCGAGGCGGTCACGGCCGAAGAAGAGGGCGGCGAGGATGGCGCAGTATTCGATGCCACCGGCATGGGCGGTGGCGGCGGCGAAAGCAACGATCTGTTTTCACAGGCGGTCGCTATCGTCAAACGCGACCGCAAGGCCTCGACCAGCTATATTCAACGCCGGCTCCAGATTGGCTATAATAGGGCTGCGTCGATCATGGAGCGGATGGAACAGGAAGGGATCGTCGGCCAGGCCAACCACGCCGGCAAGCGCGAGATTCTGGTCGAGGAGGAAGAGGGCCGTTTCTGAGAAAGACCGGCTTTTCTGACAACTTGAATTGTGATCGCGTGTGATGATCTAGCGGGATGTTAAGTCCCTAAATCGCCACAGCGCTGGCCTAACGCCAGCGCCACTTTGACAGGAAGCCGGGATTCTCCGGTCGGGACAAGACGTTGCAGGTTCGTAACCCATATCCCTCGAAGCCCACGATCCACCCCCGCGCCGCAGTTTGCGGCGTGGCGGCATTGGCGCTTGCGCTGTCGGTGTCTTACGCCGCGGCCCAGTCGACGCCGGTTCCAAAGCCTGCGCCGCAAAAGCAGGCCGCTCCGGCTGTCACCGGCACCACCAATCAGCCGCCGCCGAATCCGGTCATTCCCGATCCGCGCAACCGCGCGCCCGCCAATATCTTTGCGACCTTCGATGCCAACCAGAAAGCGCAGGCCAGCAAGGTCAGCGCCTACCTGTCTTCGCTGACGATGCTTGCCGGCAACTTCGTGCAGGTCGGCCCGGACGGCAGCAAGACAAAGGGCGACTTCTACATGCAGAAGCCCGGCAAGGTGCGCTTCGAGTACGAAGCGCCGAGCCCGATCGCGATCATCGCCGATGGCTCCGCTGTCGCCGTGCGCGACCGCAAGCTTGCGACACAGGATATCTATCCGCTCTCGCAGACGCCGCTGCGCTTCCTGCTGTCGGATCGCGTCGATCTGATGAAGGACACCAACGTGGTCAGCGTCACCACCGACGAACTGTTCATCACGATCACGATCGAGGAGAAGCAGGCGCTGATCGGCACCAGCCGCCTGATGCTGATGGTCGGCGCCAAGGACAATCAGCTGAAACAGTGGACAGTGACCGATCCGCAAGGATACGACACCACTGTTGCCGTCTATAATCTCGAGCAGCCGAAGAAGCTCGATCCGGGTCTGTTCAAGATCGACTTCACGAATTACTCGATTCCGAACTAGTGGAGTGGATTTGACGTTCGCAGCCATCTGCTGCTGCGGGTTTGTAATGCGAACGTCAAATCCAAAACTCCACTAGAATCATAAAATTGCTAGTGGTCCTTTGATTCTAACATTCGCAAAGATGACTGCTGAAACGGGATGCGAATGTTAGAATCGGACCACTAGCTCTCCTCTTGAGGGCGCATCAAGCCTTCATGCAGCTCTCAATCACCACATGGAATATCAACTCGGTGCGACTGCGCATCGACCTCGTCGCCAGGTTCATCAAGGCTACGCGGCCGGATGTTTTGTGCCTGCAAGAAACCAAATGTCCGAATGATGCGTTTCCGCTGAAGCGCCTCAAGCGCCTCGGTTACGAACACGTCGCGATGAACGGGCAGAAGGGTTATCACGGCGTCGCCATCGTCTCGCGGCTGCCGTTCGAGGAAAATCACATCCGAAATTTCTGCGGCAAGGAAGACACGCGACACATCGGCGTGACCTTCGGCGAAAAGGCCGGCCTGAAAGATTCGCTGAAGCTACATAACTTCTACGTGCCCGCCGGCGGCGACATTCCCGATCCGCTCGTCAATCCGAAATTCGATCACAAGCTGTCGTTTCTCGACGAGATGACAAAGTCTGAGTCGCTTCATCCGGATGAGAAGGAACGCTCCATTCTCGTCGGCGATCTCAACGTCGCACCGCACGAGCATGACGTGTGGTCGCACAAGCAGCTCCTCAACGTCGTCTCGCACACGCCGGTCGAATGCGAGAAGCTGCTCGACATGAAGGCGGCGGGGCGCTGGATCGACGTCGCCCGCGCGCGCACTCCGGAGCCTGAGAAAATCTATACCTGGTGGAGCTACCGTGCCGCCGACTGGACGCTCGCCGATCGCGGACGCCGGCTCGATCACATCTGGGTCTCGCAGGAGCTCGGCGATCGCGTCAGCGGCTTCCAAATTTCACGCGCCGCGCGCGGTTGGGAGCGCCCGTCGGATCATGTGCCGGTGACGGCGGTGATCGAGGTGTGATCCCGAAATGGAAACCGGTTTTCGGATCAGATCACGCTCAACTGAAATTCTAGCTCAGCTTCGCGCCGACGAACACGATGTCGCTCGCCGCCTGGCTGGTGCGGCCGGCGATTTCGTCACGCAAACGGCGCGCGGCCGCCGGATCGCTGTCCAGCACCCGCAGAAACAGTTGACGATGGACTCGGATCACCGAGGAGAATTCGAGCGAGACGGCCGTCGCGGGCCGCTGCATCGGCACGATCAGCGCCAGTTCGCCGATCAGCGAACCGACGCCGGCAACGACCTCGTGGCTCGAACCGTCAACGAACGAGACGCGGAATGCCCCGCGCGAGACGATATAGCCGCAGTCGGCATCCTCGCCCGCGCGAAACAGCACGTCGCCGCGGGCAAAATCGAGCTGTTCGGAGCTGATGGCGAATACGCGCAGCGCTTCGCGGCCCAGAATCTGGAACGTCGGGCAACGCTCCAGCAGTGCGATGTCGGATTCAATCGACATAAATCAGGGTGCCGCAGTCCTTCGTGGTTCGATCGGCCAGCGCCGCCAACACAGCGCGAACCGGTCAAATCATATCATGGCACCAGCTTGTAGCCACCCGTTTCGGTCACGAGGATTTCCGGATTGGCGGCGTCTTTTTCGATTTTCTGGCGCAGCCGGTAGATGTGGGTTTCCAGCGTGTGCGTGGTCACGCCCGAGTTGTAGCCCCACACTTCCTGAAGCAGCGTCTCGCGCGACACCGGCAGCTGGCCGGCGCGATAGAGGAACCGCAGAATGGCGGTTTCCTTCTCCGTCAGACGAACCTTCTTGGCATTCGCGCCCGTGAGCATCTTCGAGCCAGGGCGGAAGCTGTAGGGGCCGACCGAGAACACGGCATCCTCGCTCGCCTCGTGCTGGCGCAGCTGTGCCCGAATGCGCGCCAGCAGCACAGCGAAACGGAAGGGCTTGGCCACATAGTC
>JBEIPX010000364.1:0-3810 GCA_040376815.1 Bradyrhizobiaceae bacterium | reverse complement strand
TGCTAGCCGTTGTGCGCTTCGCGCGCCTTCACCAGCGCATGCAGTGTCTGGTTCATCGGGGTCGGAATGCCGAGCTTTGCCCCCTGCCGGACGACGTAGCCGTTGAGGTAGTCGATTTCGGTCGGCTTGCCGCGCTTCAAATCCTGCGCCGTCGACGATTTCTGATGCGGCATCGTCTTCGGGATCGACAACACGATCTCTTCGATGTTGGCAGGCACGCTGACGCCGAGCGCCTTCGCAACCGCGCAGCATTCCGCGATCACGCCTTTGACGACCGCCTGCATTCCCTCGATCTGCATCAGCGGCTGATACGACAGGTCCGCGAGCGCCGACAGCGGATTGACGACGCAGTTGGTGATCAGCTTCGTCCACAGGACGTCGCGCACATGATCCGAAATCGTGATCGGGATGCCTGCCGCCTTCAACATGTCGGCGATCTTCGGCGTCACTGGCGTGTTCTCGAGGGCCAGTTCGCCGCGCCCGTTGTGCTTGACGTGTCCGGGCCCGGCCATTTCGGTCGCGACATAGACCGCCGACGCGATCACCGCCTGCAGCACGACGGTGCGCAGCCGCTCGGCGTTATCGACGCCGTTCTGAAGGCAAATGATCGTGGCATCGGGCTTGAGATGCCGCGCGATCTCCGCGCCGGCACTTTCCGTGTCGGCCGACTTGACGCTGAACAGAACAAGCTCAGCGCCAGCGACGCCGGACGCTTCCGTCGTCGCGCCGATGGGGATGTGGCCGTGAAACGCTTTGCTCTCGAACAGAAGGCCGTTCGCGCGAACCGCATCGACGTGCTGCGCGCGGCCGATGAGAACGACATCGTGACCGGCTTTGGCGAGCAGCCCGCCGAAGTAGCAGCCGATCGCTCCCGCCCCCATCACTGCGACACGCATGCAGATGCTCCGCAATCAGGACTGGAAGCCGCTAGTCGGCAAAGCCAACGAACACCGTCGCTTCTTCGACGGACTTGCGTTCGGACACGACCGCATTTGCCGGAAAGCTTTCATCGGGCCAGCCCAGCGCGATGCTTTTCATGATGACCTGATCGTCGGCGATTCCGGCATGCTCGCGCACGACCGGCGATTGCATGATGCCCTGGCTGTTGATGACCGCGCCCAATCCGCGGGACCAGGCGGCATTGACCAGTGCGGTCGCCACAGCCCCGCAATCGAAGGGCGTGTCGTCGCTTCCATCCAGCACACGATCATAGGTCACGATGATGCAGACCGGCGCGTCGAACTGGCGGAAGCCGCGCAGGACCCAGTCCTGGCGCTTCTCCTTGTCATCGCGCGCGATGCCCATTGCGGAGAACAACTGCTTGGCGACGCCAACCTGTCTGTCGCGATGCTGTCCTGCAAAGCCCTGCCCCGTGCGGAACTCGCGCGACTGCGGGATTCCGGCGACCATCCGCTCGGTATTGCCGGCGCGAATCTTGTTCAGCGGTTCGCCGGTGATGACGTAAAAATTCCAGGGTTGCGTATTCATCGACGACGGTGCGCGCATCGCCAGCCCGATGATTTCCTCAATCAGCGCTCTGGGCACGGGATCGGGCTTGTAACCGCGGATGCTTCGCCGGCCGAGGATGACGTCGTCAAAATGCATGGTTCAGGTTTCTCCGGATGAGTCAGGCAGCGATTGACTACCGGAAAATTTGGTCGTTGCCGATTCATTGCTGAATCAGCATCGGTCCACGGGAAAGGCCGCCAAATGATTGGGAAAACTGGTCGGAGTGGCAGGATTTGAACCTGCGACCCCTGCGTCCCGAACGCAGTGCTCTACCGGACTGAGCCACACTCCGACGTGACGCGGCTTATAACCTCGCCTTTCCGGCACCGCAAGGCGCGGATTCGCCCGATAAATCATCTATTTCACTGCCCGGGAAAGGTTTTCGCGGGTTTCGCCCCGCCCCCGCCTTTGTGGTAGCAACGGCTATCCACAGGCACCGGCCGGAGGCCTCTCGCCGCCCGGCCATGCCCGTTCGTCTTGCCCCGTTCGCCAGCGCCGCCATTTTGCCAACGACATCCGCCATGACCCCGACGACGCCGCCTCAGACTGGAGGGATGCAGCTGGAACAGCATCCGCTGCGCGCGGCCATCCTCGGCGAGCTGCATGCGCGCCCGTTCACCGCGATCGCGACCCCGAGCCGCATCCTGCATTTCGCCTTCGATACCGGCGGCGGCAAGGCGCAGGCGGATCGCGCCGCGCTCACCGCATTCTGCGCGGAGCGCGGCCTTGCCGCACCGCTCGCCCCGGAGAAGCACCATCGCGTGCAGTTCGGATCGACCGTGCTGCGCTGGGAGCAGCACTCGGAATTCACCACCTACACGTGGGAAATGCCCGCGCAAACCGCAGCCTCGCCGTTCCATCCGGACGCGGCCTCGCTCGCATCCGCCATGCGGCTGGTGCCGCAGCCGGGACCGCTGCTCGTCGCCATCGACCTCAGCCTGGTCGCCGACGATCCCGAGCGGATCGCGCCGGATCGGCTGTTCAACCGAGCGAGCCTCGCAGCCGCACGGAATTCGGATGGCGTCGCGCTCTACGCCACCGACTTCCAGCCGGACCCGGCCGGGTTCGTGCGCATCCTGGTCGCCGATGGCGGGCTCGGCGATGAGCGCGCCGGCGCGCTGGTGCAGCGGCTGATCGAAATCGAGACCTATCGCACGCTGGCGCTGCTCGGCCTGCCGGAAGCGCAGCGGGTCGCACCGTCGGTCGGGCGGATCGAGCACCGGCTTGCCGAGGTGACGGAAGCAATGCGCGGCGCCGGCGACCTCGCCGCCAACCGCACGCTGCTCGATGAACTCACCGCGCTTGCCGCCGAGGTCGAGGCCGGTGCCGCAACCACTGGTTTCCGTTTCGGCGCGACGCGCGCCTACAACGACATCGTGCAGCAGCGCTTGCAGACCATCGGCGAGAACAAGGCCGGCGGCCTGCCGACATGGTCGTCGTTCCTTGCACGGCGCATGAAGCCGGCGATGCAGACATGCGAAGCGATCGAGGCGCGGCAGGCGAACCTGTCGCAGAAGCTCGCGCGCGCCGCGAACCTCTTGCGTACCCGCGTCGACGTCGAACTGGAAAACCAGAACCAGCAGTTGCTGCAATCGATGAACAAGCGCACGCGGCTGCAACTGCGTTTGCAGACCACTGTCGAGGGGCTTTCAGTGGCTGCCATTACGTATTACGTGGTCGGCCTGTTCAGCTATCTCGTGAAGGCGCTGCACGACTCCGGCAAGATGCATGTCGAGCCGAGCATCGTCACCGCCGCGTTCGTGCCGGTCGCGGCGCTGGCGATCTGGGCGATGGTCCGGCGTATCCGGCACCGGCATATCGCCGGCGAGGACGCGGACTGAAGATGAGCACGCTGGTCACCACCATGCTTGGCGCCGACGCCGCTGCTGCAAAAGCCGCGGCGCGCTGCCTTGCGGATGGTGGACTCGTTGCGTTTCCCACAGAGACGGTCTACGGGCTCGGCGCGGATGCGACCAATGCCGACGCCGTCGCAAGGCTCTACGCGGCAAAGGGACGCCCATCATTCAATCCGCTGATCGCGCATGTGGACAGCGTCGAGGCCGCGCGCGAGATCGCCGTTTTCGACGACAAGAGTCTCAAACTCGCGCGGGCGTTCTGGCCCGGCCCGCTGACGCTGGTGCTGCGCAAGAGCGCGAACTGCCGCGTGTCCGATTTGGCGACTGCCGGACTCGATACGATCGCGGTGCGCGTGCCGGTGCATCCGGTGGCGCGCGATATCCTGCGCGCGTTCGGCAAGCCGGTGGTCGCGCCGTCCGCGAACATTTCGGGGCACGTCTCACC
>JBEIPX010000333.1:0-4089 GCA_040376815.1 Bradyrhizobiaceae bacterium | reverse complement strand
CGGTGTTGCCCGAACTGGTGACGCTGAAGGACCGGCCAGCCGGATCGGTGTCCGGCGGGCAGGGCAAGATGGTGGCGCTCGGCCGCGCGCTGATGCTGGGCACCAAGCTCGTCATCCTTGACGAGCCTTTCCAGGGGCTCGCGCCGGTGCTGGCCCAGCGCTATTCCGAGGCGCTGCGGCGCTTGCGCGCGCAGGACCCGGACATCACGCTGCTGATCACCGAATCCAATCCTAAACTGCTCGAAACGTTTGCGGATGTGACGATGACGATCGAGCGCGGTGAGATCACCCCGGAGCGGCTGACGCATTGAAGAGTCGCACCGAGCGGCTTCCTACGAAGCCCTTTTTGCGAGCTACAGCGCGGCAATCGCCTCGATCTCGATCATCCAGTCCGGGTGCGCCAGCGCCGTCACGGCGACGAGCGTCGATGCCGGGGACTTGGCAAAGAATTCCTGGCGGACCGGCGCAAGGTCGAGGCGATAGCGGATATCCGTCACGTAGATGTTCAGCTTGACGATGTTGTCCATCGTCCCGCCGGCGTCTTCGACCAGCGCCTTGAGCGCGCGGAACGCTTCGCGGGTTTGTCCCTTGAAATCGCCGCGGTGCGACGCGTCTCCGTTCTTGTCGTAGGCGACCTGTCCGGAGAGGAACAGCAAGGTCTGCGCGCCCGTAACGCGCATCCCCTGGGTATAGGCCGCGGGATTGTAGACGGTGGACGGGCAATAGCCTTCGATCTTGACCATGTGAATTCTCCTGGAGGCGGATGACGTCGAACGGGCGAGGAGGCGGCCGGTCTGCCGTCGCAGATGAATCTGCAAAGCGTGCGCAGCGGCGTTCGAGGGAAATGCTATTCGCTCGTCAAGATCGATGCAAATCACTCGACGGCGAGCGGACGCCGGCTTCATGAAGGAGCGATGCTTGCGCTGAAGAGTTGCACTGGTATGGTCGCGAGATCAGTTGACGGAGAACGCAAGTGGCAGCCGGACAGTTTCAGTGTCTGATCAACGTCGTCAATCCGAACACGACCCAGTCGATGACCGACATCATCGCCGATGCTGCGCGTGCTTGCGCCAGTCCAACGACGAAGATCATTGGGCGAACATCCGCGTTCGGTCCGGCTTCGATCGAAGGCCACTATGACGAGGCGCTGGCAGCCATCGGCCTGCTCAAAGCTGTCGAGGAGGGCGACAAGGAGGGGTGCCACGCCCACATCGTCGCGTGCTTCGGCGATCCGGGCCTTCTCGCCGCGCGCGAGGTGACGAGAGCTCCAGTGCTTGGCATTGCAGAAGCTGCGATGCGCGCCGCAACCTTCGTTGCCATCAACTTCAGCATCGTCACGACGCTCTCGCGGACGCGGATCATCGCCGAGCATCTGGTCCGCAACTACGGGATGGATCACGCGTGCCGCAATGTGCGCGCGGTCGATGTTGCGGTACTTGATCTCGACAAGCCCGAATCGAACGTGCGCGGGCTGCTGCTCGACGAATGCCACGCCGCGCTGAAGCACGACGGCTGTGGCGCGATCGTGCTCGGCTGCGCCGGCATGGCCGACCTCGCGAAGGAACTGTCTGACGAACTCGGCGTGCCGGTCATCGATGGCGTCGCGGCGGCGGTGAAGTTTGCCGAGGCGCTGGTCGGTCTCGGCTTGCAAACATCGAAGCACGGCGATCTGGCGTTTCCACTGCCGAAGCAACGGACGCGGTTCTAGGCCGTACTCTCCGCGAGCACGCAGCGAACGATGCGCTGCGGGCCCATCTGCACGGTCGGCGGGAGCTTCTCCACGCAGCGAGGTTGTGCGCTGCTGCATCGGGGCGCGAACGAGCAACTGTCGGGCGCCGTGCTGAGCGAGGGCGGCGAGCCCGGAATGGTGCCGAGCCGCGATCCGCGTGCGGCGCCATGCACGGTCGATGCGAGCAGTCCTTTCGGATAGGGATGCACGGGCGAGCGGACGATTTCGCGCATGGTGCCGGTCTCGACGATCTGGCCCGCATACATCACCGCGACCCGGTCGCAGATTTCGATGGCGACGCCGATATCGTGCGTGACGAAGATCACCGACATGCCGAATTCGTGTTGCAGTTCGCGCAGCAGCAGCAGAATCTGGATTTGCACCGTGGCATCGAGCGCCGTGGTCGGCTCGTCGGCGAGCAGCACCTTCGGCTCGCAGGCGAGCGCGAGCGCAATCATGGCGCGCTGACGCATGCCGCCGGACATCTCGTGCGGATAGGATTCGAGGCGGCGTTTGGCTGAGGGAATGCGAACCACGTCGAGCATCTGCAATGCGCGCGCCATCGCGGCCGTCTTGCTGACGCCCTTGTGCCGCATCACAGATTCGGCGATCTGATCGCCGATCGTGTAGACCGGATCGAGTGCGAGCCCTGGTTCCTGAAAGATCATCGACGCGGTCTGGCCGCGAAACGCGGACAGCTCCTCGTCGCCCATGGCGAGAACGTCGTTACCGTCAACCTTGATCGAACCGGTGATCGTCGTCTTGTGTTTCGGCAGGAGGCGCATCAGCGCGCGCAAGGTCACGCTCTTGCCCGAGCCGGATTCACCGAGAAGGCCGAGCACTTCGCCTTGAGCGACGTTGAGACTGACGTCATTGACCGCATGCACGGTGCGATCGCCGCTGAAGCGAACGTTGAGGTTCTTGATTTCGACGACGCCGGTCATGACAGCCTCGGTGCTTGCGTGTGGAAGCCGGTCGCGCGCTGGAATGCCGCGCCGATGCGCAGAACCATCGCTTCATCGAACGGCCGCCCGACCAGTTGCAGGCCGATCGGCAATCCCGAGGCGCTGAAGCCGGCGGGGATCGCCAGCGACGGCAACCCGAGATAATTGATCGGCCGCGTGAAGCGTGTGAGATTCTGGATCACGGCTTCCGCGCCGGGCTGATTGCCCACGTCGCTGTCCCTGATCGTTGGCGCCGGCACGGGCGCAACCGGCGCGAGCACGGCATCGACGCTGCTGACCGCTTCGAGGTGGGCTGCAAGCGCAGGCCCGCGCCAGCGCTGGGTCTCGACATAGGTCAGCGCCGGAACGGCGAGCGCGTTCTGCAAGCGCATCAGCACCTGCGGCCCGTAGTCATTCGGGCGCTCGATCATCCACTTTTGGTGAAACGCAGCCGCTTCGACCGCGAGCAGAAGCTGGCAGGCAGCTGATAACTGCCGCTGATCGGGAAGCGTCACGCGAACCACCGATGCGCCTTCGCTTGTCAGAACCTTGGCGGTTTCATCGAGCGCGCGAGCGACATCGCTGTCGAGATCGTCAACATAGAACGTGCTCGGAATGCCGATGCGGAGCCCCTTGATGCTGTCCTTCGTCGGCGAGATCAGGTCTGGAGCGGGCGCGTTACGGGTCGTCGGATCGGCGCCGTCGCCGCCGGCCATCAGCTGCGTCAGCAGTGCGCAGTCGGCAGCAGTCCGAGCCAGGGGGCCGACCGTGTCGAGCGATTGCGACAGCGGCATCGCGCCGGCGCGGCTGATGAGGCCGACCGTGGTCTTTAATCCGGTGACGCCGCAGAAGTGCGCAGGCATGCGGATCGATCCGCCGGTGTCGGAGCCAAGGGCTGCGAAGGTGAGCCGCGCCGCGACGGCCGATCCGGACCCGGACGACGAGCCGCCGGTGACGTGATCGATATTCCAGGGATTATGCACCGCGCCGTAATGCGCGTTGTGCCCGGTCGGGCCGTAGGCGAACTCGGACATCTGCAAGGTGCCGAGCCGAATGGAGCCAGCCTTCTGCAGGCGTGCGACCGCTGTCGATGTGGTTGACGCAACGAAATCCTTGCGGATCTTCGAGCCGCAGGTCGAGATCTTGCCGGCCTCGTAGTACATGTCCTTGTGCGCCATCGGCACGCCATGCAGCGGCCCGCGGCTTTTTCCCTGCGCCAGTTCCTTGTCGGCGGCGTCCGCGGCGGCAAGCGCCAGCTCCGGCTCGATCGCCATGTATGCATTCAGGCGCGGCTGAAAGCGTGCGATGCGGTCGAGACACGATTGCGTCGCTTCACGCGAGGAAATTGCCTTAGATGCGATCGCGGCGGCGACCTCGGTCACCGATAGCAAGGCCGGTTCTGTTGCTGTCATTTCG
>JBEIPX010000281.1:0-4698 GCA_040376815.1 Bradyrhizobiaceae bacterium | reverse complement strand
GTCGCGCAGCGTGGTGTCGAACAGATAGAGACGCTCTTTCGCGCTCATTGCCGGGTCTCCGGATTGTCGTTGGCGCTTGCCGCCAGAATCTTTTCCATGCGCGTGTTGGTCAGCCACTCGTCGCCGACGGTGACGGTCGTGCGCTGACGATCGCCGTAGCCGCGCCGTTTGAACAACTCGTGTGCGGTATCGCTGGCATCGACGGTCAGCTTCTTGGCGCCGCGCGCTTCCGCGAGCCGCTCCAGCGCATCGCACAGCGTCGTGGCCACGCCCTGCCGCGCAGCGCTCGGATGCACATAGAGCATGTCGATATGGTCCGCGCCCTTCAGTGACGCAAAGCCGACGGGCGAGCTTTCCAGAGTCGCGATCAGCGTCAGCTGGCCGGAGAGCTTCGCGCCGAACGCTACTTCGTCCTCGGCGGTCGCCGCCCACGCCTCGCGCTGCGCGTCCGAGTAATCGTCCTCGGCGAGTTCATCGATCGCGGCGATGAAGATCGCCGCCAGCACCGGAACGTCGTCCGGCAGCATCGGTCTCAAACCGGGTTTGGGAAGCGATTGTCCCATCGCACTCACCACCAGCCGAGCAGCTTCAGCGCCAGCACGATCGCACCGACGATCAGCGCCCACTTGATGAAGATGTAGTAGCGCCAGTGTTTGGGAAACGGCGTTTCGGGTTTCGTCATCGCGCGATCTCCCATGTGGTGGTCGGATTGCCGCTGGCATCCTTGCCGTCCTTCAGCACGACGCCCATCGCCGCGAGCTCGTCGCGAATACGATCGGATTCCTTGAAGTCCTTGCGGGCGCGGGCGGCGGTGCGAAGCTCACGCAACTCATCAAGCTTTGCCGGATCAATACCTTTCTCTTTTGCAAGCAACTCTTGAATAGATCGCTTAACGTCGCCCTTCACATCGTCTGCTTGAGCAAGTGCAATCGCGTTGTCGAAGCCCAGCAGAGCAAGGGAGCCAACAAGCATATCGGCTGCATCAGGCGATGACGCAGACTTCGATTGATTTACCAACCGATATAGCTCTGTGACCACTGCTGGTGTATTCAGATCATCTGAAAGCGCGGCAACGATCTCAGGCGACGGTTTAGCCTTCAGCAGATTGCCACCAGCCGCTGCTTGCCTCAGACGCACATAGCTTGATTCTGACTCAAGGAGACTAGCCTCCGTCCAATCAATTGGCTGCCTGTAGTGGGTCTTCAGCATATTGAAGCGAACGATCTCTCCCCAACCCTTATCATTGCTGGGTCTTTGATTAAGCAAATCTCTGATCGTCAAAAAGTTGCCGAGGCTCTTCGACATCTTCTCGCCTTCGACCTGAAGGAATCCGTTGTGCATCCACACGTTCGCCATCGTGGGCGTGCCGTGCGCGCACCGCGACTGCGCGATCTCGTTCTCGTGGTGCGGAAAGATCAGATCGAGCCCGCCGCCGTGAATGTCGAATACTTCGCCAAGATAAGCCGCGCTCATTGCCGAGCACTCGATGTGCCAGCCGGGGCGTCCCCGCCCCCACGGGCTCTCCCAGCCCGGCTCGTCGGCGGATGATTGCTTCCACAGCACGAAGTCGGCGGGATTCTTCTTGTGCGCCTCGACCGCGACACGCGCGCCGGCCTGCTGATCCTCGAGCTTGCGGCCGGAGAGCTGGCCGTAGTCCGGCATCGACTGCGTATCGAACAGCACCTCGCCGCCCGCCTCATAGGCGTGACCCTTCGCGATCAGCTGCTTGATCAGCGTCACCATGTCGGGTTTGCGGTCAGCGCGCGGCAGAACGAAGTCGGTGGCGCGCGGCTCATGCGTCGGCTCCAGGCAACCGAGCGCCTTCACATCGGCGTGGAATTGCGCCGCCGTCTTCTCCGTCACCTGCCGGATCGCGTCGTTCAGCGGCAGCTGCGGAAAATCGCGCGCTGCCCGCGCGTTGATCTTGTCGTCAACGTCGGTGATGTTGCGCACGTAAGTGACATGTTCGCTGCCATAGACATGCCGCAGCAGGCGGAACAACACGTCGAACACGATCACCGGCCGCGCGTTGCCGATATGGGCGAAGTCGTAGACGGTCGGTCCGCAGACGTACATGCGCACGTTCTTCGGATCGAGCGGCTGGAACGGCTTCTTCTGCCGGGTCAGCGTATCGTAGAGCCTCAGGTCCATAGGTTTTTCATCCCTGCGGCCGGGCGTCTGTCGCTCTCGATGTGAGAAAAGACGGCCTCAGCCAGCGAATCGCTAGCTAATAATCTCGCGGCAAATGCAAATGGCGGAGACAAAACCGTTCATGGCGGCACCATGGGGTCAGGCGGGCAAATCCGTCAAGTCCGCACGATGACTGTTTTCGGGGTGTCTTTCGGCTGCGGAATCGCCTAACCCGCCTACGCCTGCCGCCATGGTTAATCTTTCTTAACGCTTTGGAACTATCGGTTGAGCGTCACTCCCGCCAGCCGGTGCCTGCATTATGCGTCCGATCATTGCCGTCGTTGCCTTGAGCGTCTGCTTCATTGTCTCCGCCCTGGTACCGGGTTCCGCGAATTCCGATTCCCGGGTCTTCATCATCGCCAATCAGTCGGATGGCTACGGCATCGATCAGTGCCTCGCCAACGGTGAGAAGTGCGGCGCGCATGCCGCCCGCGCCTACTGCCAGTCGCGGGAGTTTTCGCAGGCCACCGCCTACCGCAAGGTCGATCCGGACGAGGTGACCGGCGCACTGCCGGCCTCGACCCGCGCCTGCCCCCGTGGCGGGTGTGGCGAATTTATCGCGATCACCTGTCAACGCTGATTGTTGCGGTAAATCAGAGCCAGTTGCCACACTGCCGCCCCGAAACGGCGTGACGTTCGGTCCCGAAGCGAGTAAATGAGCCGCCGCGGCGTATATCCGCGCAAATGCGCTCGATTCGCGTTTTATGACCGGGACCAGGCTCACTTTGCCACTTTCTCTGCTTTCATATCGGGGCCGGCCAGCGCGCTTGCTCACTGCGTCTGGAGCGTTTGTCATCGCTGCGGTTCTGGCCGGTTCGGCGCTGGCGCAGAACACGCCGCAGCCGGGCAATGCCAATCCGGTCTGCCAGCGGCTCGAAGGCCAGCTCGCGGCGATCGATCGCGGCGGCGGCGATCCTGCCCGCGCCGATCAGGTGCGGCGCTATGAGGAAGCCGCGACCCGGCAGCAGGGCGAACTCGATCGGGTCGGCGCGCAGGCGAAACGTCTCGGCTGCGACAGCTCCGGCTTCTTCTCGCTGTTCAGCGGCCAGTCGGCGCAATGCGGTCCGGTGAACAACCAGATCCAGCAGATGCGCGCCAACCTCGATCAGATCAACACCAGCCTCGAGCGGCTGCGCGGCGGCGGCAATATCGAGCGCGATCAGCAGCGCCGCTCGGTGCTGGCAGCGCTTGGGCAAAACAACTGCGGCCCGCAATACGCAGCCGCGGCGCGCCAGGGCGGTGGCGGTTTCTTCGACAATCTGTTCGGCGGCAACCAGGCGCCCGCCGCACCGAGCGGCGAATTCGCCGCACCGTCGGGCACCTTCCGCACCGTCTGCGTGCGCGCCTGCGACGGCTATTATTTCCCGATCTCGTTCGCGACTTCCCAGAGCCGCTTCGCCGACGATGAGCGTTCGTGCAAGGCGCTGTGCCCGGCGACCGACGCCAATCTCTACGCGTACCGCAATCCCGGCGAGGACATCAATCAGGCGGTGTCGATCTCGGGCCAGCCTTACTCCGCGTCGCCGAACGCGTTTCGATTCCGGCAGGAATTCACGCCGTCATGTCAGTGCAAGGCCGCGGGGCAGACCTGGTCGGACGCGCTGAAGAACATCGATGACCGCGCGTCGGCGCAACAGGGCGACATCATCGTCACCGAGGAACAGGCGAAGCGCATGTCGCAGCCGCCTGCCAACGCTAAACAGCCCGCAGCGCAAAAGAAGGGCGCGGCTCCTGCGGCAGCCGCCGCTCAACCTGCCGCTCCACCTCCCGCCGCCGCTCCGGCAGGCGCTTCTGCCACTGCAAGCGCGCCGACGGAGAACCGCCCGATCCGCTCGGTCGGCCCGACCTTCATTCCGGCAAAGCAGAACTAACCTTCAAACGCATCGACCGACCCGCGGCTCGCGCGTGTCACCAGCGCGTCATCCGGCTTCGGCAACGGCTTGCCGGGATCGCGGAAGCGGTTGGTGATCGGATAGCGGCGGTCACGGCCGAAGTTCTTGCGCGTCACCTTCACGCCGGGCGCCGCCTGCCGCCGCTTGTATTCGGCGATGTTGAGCAGCCGGTCGATGCGCACCACCGTCTCACGGTCGAAACCCTCGTCGATGATCGAGGCGAGCGGCTGTTCGCGCTCGACAAGCCGCACAAGGATCGCATCGAGCACGTCATACGGCGGCAGCGAATCCTGGTCGGTCTGGTTCTCGCGCAGTTCCGCCGTTGGCGGGCGGGTGATGATGTTCGGCGGGATCACCACGCCCGAGGGCCCGAGCGCGAACGACGGCTTCCACGAATTGCGCAGCGTCGAGGGCCGGAACACCTCGGTCTTGTAGAGGTCCTTCACCGGGTTGAAGCCGCCGTTCATGTCGCCGTAGAGCGTCGCGTAGCCGACCGACATTTCCGACTTGTTGCCGGTCGTCACCACCATCGCGCCGGTCTTGTTGGAGATCGCCATCAGCAGCGTACCGCGGGTGCGCGCCTGCAGATTCTCCTCGGTAATGTCGCGCGGCAGCC
>JBEIPX010000405.1:0-3328 GCA_040376815.1 Bradyrhizobiaceae bacterium | reverse complement strand
CGCAGGTGAAGCTGGAGCCGGATCGCATCTACACCTGCGACGGCGATATCTGGACCTCGGCGGGCATTACGGCCGGTATCGACCTGTCACTTGAGATCATCGCTCAGGACTACGGCGCAGAGATCGCGCAAGCGACGGCGAAACAACTCGTCGTCTATCATCAGCGCTCGGGCGGGCAGTCGCAGTTTTCGACATTGCTCGAGCTGAAGTCGCCGACCGGGCGTTTTCAGCCGCTGCTGAGCTGGGCGCGCGAGAACCTCGATCAGCCGCTGACGGTCGAGCGCATGGCAGAGCAGGCCGCGATGAGCGCGCGCCACTTTGCGCGGGCCTTCATCGCGGAAACCGGTACGACGCCGTCGAAGGCTGTCGAACGTTTGCGGGTCGAGGTCGCGAAGGCGCGCATCGAGGCGACCAGCGAGCCGATCGAGATCGTTGCCCGCGCCGCGGGTTTCCGCGATCCCGAGCGGATGCGGCGCGCCTTCATCCGCGCCTTCGGCCAGCCGCCGCAATCGCTGCGGCGGGCGGCACGGGCGGGCGTGGCCGGGATCAGCCGAGCTTCTTCAGCCAGTCGCCCATTTCCTTGAGCGCGCCGTTCGCTTTGGTGAGCAGCTTGCCCATGGTGATGAAGCCGTGGAACTGGCCGGGGTAGGTTTTCCATGTCACCGGCACGCCCGCGCTCTCCAGGCGCTTCGCATACTCGTCGCCTTCATCGCGCAGCGGATCGGCGCCTGCGGTCAGCACGTAGGCTGGCGGCAGTTGCTTCAGATCGCTGACCCGCGCCGGCGATGCCTTCCAGTTCTCACCATCGGCGAGCGAGGTTAGGTAGTGGTCGCGGAACCAGCGGATGACCGTATGGGTCAGAAGGCAGCTTGTTTCGGGTTCGCTGTGCGACGGATGGGTCATCGCGAAGTCGGTCGCGGGATAGATCAGGAGCTGCCCCTGAATCTTCGGGCCGTTCTGCCGTGCATCGATGGCGACGATCGCCGAGAGGTTGCCGCCGGCGCTGTCGCCGCCGACGCTGATGCGGTTCGCGTCGATGCCGAGTGACTTCGCATTCAGCGCAACCCACTTCGTCGCGGCGATCGCATCATCGACCGCAGCGGGAAACTTGTGCTCGGGCGCGAGGCGATAGTCGACTGAGATGACGATCATTTCGCCGTCGCGTGCAAGCGTCCGGCAGACCACGTCGTGAGAATCGAGATCGCCGATCACCCAGCCGCCGCCATGGAAGAACACGAGCGCGGGCGCGAGCCCGTCATGTTTGCGGAGCTGACGCGGCGTGTAGGTCCGCACCGGGATCGCGCCGCCGGGGCCGGGGATGGTGCTGTTCTGAACGGACGCCATCTCCGGCGGCTCGGGATGCGAGACCACACGACCCGCAAGGTAGAACTCGCGCGCTTCCTTCGGTGTCAGCGTTTCATACGGCGGGCGGCCGGCTTCGCGGAAGGCATTGAGAACGGCGGCGGCATCGGGATCGAGAACGACGGGCATGAGCAGATCAATCCTTGGTCTTTGATGTCATCATTCGAACGAAAATCAGCCAGTCAAGCGGCCGCCGTCAACCACGTAGGCCGAGCCGCACACGTAGCGGGCTTCGTCGGAGGCAAGGAAGGCGACGACCGACGCGACTTCCGACGTCTGGCCCAGCCGCCGCGCAGGGATACGTTCGATCGACCGTGCTGCGACCGCCTGTTGCTGGCCGGGATTGCGGCCTTCGAAGATCGACGAGAGCATGCGGCTGTCGATCAGGCCGGGGCAGACGCAGTTGATGCGGACGTTGGTGCCGGACACCTCGATCGCCGCGCTTTTGGTCAGGCCGATCACCGCATGCTTGCTGGCGCTGTAGACGGCGATGCCGGGCGATCCCATCAGGCCTGCAACCGATGCCGTATTGATGATGCTGCCTGCGTTCTTCTCCAGCATGATCGGGAGGACGTACTTCATGCCAAGGAAGACGCCGGTGACGTTGACGTCGAGCACGCGCTGGAAGCTTTCGAGCGGATAATGAACGATCGGCGCGATTTCGCCCTCGATGCCTGCGTTGTTGTAGAAGATGTCGATGGTGCCGGCGGCCTCGACTGCCTTGCGCACGTAACCCGCGACCTGGTCTTCGCGGGTCACGTCGGCAACGAGTGTCACCGCCTTTGCGGCGGCGGGTAGGGTGGCGACGGCCTTCGCAAGAGCATCTTGCTGACGATCGACGGCAACGATGCGCGCGCCGCGCTTCGCCATCAGTTGCATGGTAGCGGTGCCGATCTCACCGGCCGCGCCGGTGATCACCGCGACCTTGCCGTCCAGCCGTATTCCGTCCGTCGTGTCCACGAGCGCCTCCCTAAAAGCCCGGCGTTCTTGTTTTGGGCATCGCCGGTTCTCGCCTGACTATCCCATTCCAGAAAACGGGTGGCCAGCGCGAGACCTTCGAACGCCGGCATGGCATATGTGCAATCCCCGGGGTTTGCCCTGCGAGGCCGCCTGTGCCAGCCGCGGTTGCGCCCTTTCCTAGCCTTAATCAGCGTGTTAACCGGATATATCGCCAGCGGCGTAAACTGGCGCAAACGCGATTCGCCGAACAAAGCCGCCGAGATGCACCGAAAAGCACTGATTGCCGTCCTTGCAGCGCTCCTCGCTGCGGTTTCCTTTGCGCAGCCCGCAACGGCGCAGCTCGGCAACATTTTCGAACCTCTTTTTCGTCCTCCGGCGGATATCCCGCGCGGCGCGCCGGTGGATGAGGAGGATTCCGTTCCCGATCTTCCACGCGGCCGCGTTCTGCCAAGCCGGCCTCAGCAACAGCAGCAGCCCGGTCTGACCGCGCCGCGGCCGGGCGCCGTCCAGAACCAGCCGCTGGCGCCGCCGCCGGGTTCGCAAGCTGCCCCCGCAGGTGCTCCGCCAAGCGTGACGCCGCCCGCACCAGGACAGACCGCAGCGCCTAATCCGCTGCCGGGATTGCCGCCGGGACAGCGCCAGCCGCGCACCGCGCCGGGTCAGACGCCGCCGACGCCCGCAACATTGCAGCCGGGCGACGAAGTCGTGACCGAGCCGCCCGCGCAGAAGGTCGTCAACAAGCAGGCGGTGTTCTCCGGCTTGGACAAGATCACCGGCCGTATCATCTCGTTCGATGCGGAGATGGGCGAGACCGTCCAGTTCGGCGCACTGCGTGTGAAGCCGCGCGCGTGCTACACGCGCCCGGCGACGGAGGCCGCCAACACGGACGCCTTCGTCGAGGTCGAGGAGATCACGCTGCAAGGCGAGGTGAAGCGGATTTTCTCCGGCTGGATGTTTGCCGCGAGCCCGGGCCTGCATGGTGTCGAGCATTCGATCTACGACATCT
>JBEIPX010000257.1:0-5096 GCA_040376815.1 Bradyrhizobiaceae bacterium | reverse complement strand
GCCGCGCGCGGCAGCGCATAGTCCATGAAGGTGCCGGTGACGAGCTGGCCGTCGGCGCTGTCGTAGACCGCCTGCTCCATCAACGCCTGCCCGATGCCCTGCATGGTGCCGCCATGAACCTGACCGGCGAGCAGCAGCGGATTGAGCGTGACGCCGAAGTCGTCGACGATCACGTAGTTGACCACCTTGATCACGCCCGTCGCCGGATCGATCTCGACTTCCGCCACGTGTGTCCCGTTCGGATATGTGCCGTCGGCACTCGAGAACTTCTCGCTGGCGATCAGCTTCGACTTGTCGCCGGCGCGCTGGGCGATATCCGCGAACGAGATCGAACGGTCGGTGCCGGCGACCTTGATCGTGCCCTCGGCGATTTCGAGATCGCCAACGCCGGTTTCCAGCGCTTCGGCGGCGATTTCCTTCAGGCTCGCACCGAGTTTGCGCGTCGCGCGCTCGACGCTGACGCCGCCGGAGGGAATCGAGCTCGAGCCGCCGGTGCCTAGCCCCGTCGCAACCTTGTCAGTGTCGCCCTGGATCATGTGCACGCGATCGGCAGAGATGCCGAACTGGTCCGCGATGATCTGCGCATAGGCGGTGAGATGTCCCTGCCCGCTCGACTGCGTGCCGATCAGGACGGTGACGTCGCCATTGGCATCAAGGCGCACGTCGGCGACCTCCTCGCCCATGGTGCCGCAGACCTCGACATAGGAGGCCAGACCAATGCCGCGCACGAGCCCATCTTTCTTCGCGGCCTTGGCGCGCTTCGGGAAATCCTTCCAGACCGCGATTTCCTGCGCGCGCTTGAGATGCGCGGCGAAGTCGCCGGAGTCGTAGACCTTGGCGGTTGCGGTCGTGTACGGCAGCGCGCGCGGCGCAATGAAGTTCTTGCGGCGGATCGCATCCGGCGTCATGCCGAGCTTGCGGGCGGCCGCATCCACGAGACGCTCGATGACGTAGGCTGCCTCAGGGCGGCCCGCGCCGCGATAGGCATCGACCGGCACCGTGTTGGTGAAGATCGCGCGCACGCGGCAGTGGAACGCCTGAATGTCGTAGAGGCCAGGCAGCATACCGGCGCCGCCGTAGGGGATGTACGGGCCGAAGGTCGACAGATACGCGCCCATGTCGGCGATCAGATCGACATCCATGGCGAGGAACTTGCCGTCGTCCGCCAGCGCCATGCGCGCGGTGGTGACGTTGTCGCGGCCCTGCGCGTCGCCGAGGAAGTGCTCGCCGCGATCGGCGACCCATTTCACCGTCTTCTTCAGCTTGCGCGCAGCCAGCGCCGCCAGCGCGTATTCACGATACGGAAACAGCTTGGTGCCGAACCCGCCGCCGACATCGGGGCAGATCACCCGCATCTTCTCGACCGGAATCTTCAGCACGTTCTGACAGAGAATATCGCGCAGACGATGGCTGCCCTGACTGCCGATCGTCAGCGTGAGGTGATCGCGCTTCGCATCATATTCCGCGACGACGGCGCGCGTCTCCATGTAGTTGGTGACGATGCGCGGATTGACGATCGCAATCTCGGCGACCGCGTGCGCTTTCGCAAACGCAGCGTCCACCGCCTTCTTATCGCCGATGGCGGTGTCATAGAGCACGTTGCCCGGCTGATCGGGCCACACCTGCGGCGCGTCTTTCGTCACGGCATTCTTGACGCCGGACACCGACGGCAGCGGCTGCCAGTCGATCTTGAGGGCCTCGACCGCATCGCGCGCCCGCGCGACGGAGTCAGCCACGACGAACGCCACCGCATCACCGACGTGGCGCACCTCATCCTTGATCAGGATCGCATAAGGCGGCGTGATGAATTTGCCGTCCGGCAGTTCGAACAGGCACGGCAGATGACCGAGATCGCGCACGTCCTCATGCGTGTAGACGGCGGCAACACCCGGCATGGCTCGCGCGGACGCGGCATCGATCTTGAATTTGGCGTGCGCATGGGGCGAACGCACCATCAATGCGTGCAGTTCGCCGCCGGGCGAATGATCGTCCGTGTAGCGGCCCTTGCCGCGGATGAGGGGATCGTCTTCCTTGCGCCGAACGCTCTGACCGACGCCGAATTTCACGGGTGCCATTGTCACTCCGAAGTCTTTTCTGATGAGGATATTGTGCAGCGGATCGCGCTGCCGCGCAAACGAGTTTAGCCCCGAATCAATGTGGTCAGCCAGCGCCTGCCGAACAAGAGCAGGATAAGCGCGCCATAGACGATGGCCCCGATCACGATCAGGAGACCAAGCGTCGCCTCCTCGCGCAGCGCGATGGCCTGCAAGGTTCCGGAGAGCCAGCGCGCCGCGCCCCACAGCGCGGCGGCGAGCACGGCGCCCGCGATCACGAACTTGCCGAGCGAGCGTGCGAATGCGCGGTCGATGTCAAGGTGCCCGCCGCGCACCGCGAGTGCGACGACCAGCAGCAGATTGACCCATGCGCCCACGGCAGTCGCGAGCGCCAGCCCGACCTGCGCCAGCGCGCCGACGAGCGCGATCTTCAGCGCCACGTTCACCGCGACCCCGGCCAGCGCCGCCTTCATCGGCGTCGCCGTATCCTGGCGGGCGAGGAATGTCGCAACCGCGCTGCGGATCATGACGAACGGAATCAGGCCGATCGCATACGCCGCAAGCGTCGCGCCCGCAGCGGCTGCATCCGCTTTCGTGAAGGCGCCGCGCGCGAACATCGCCCGCATGATCACGTCCGGCACTGTCAGGAACGCGGCGACGAACGGCACGGAGAACAGCAGCGTGAAGTCGAACGCCCTGCGCTGCGATGCCATCGCGCCGGCGCGATCGCCGGAGGTCAGTTGCCGCGACATCTCCGGCAGCAGCACGGTACCGATGGCGATGCCGATGACGCCGATCGGCAACTGGTTCAGGCGGTCGGCGTAGTAAAGCGCCGACAGCGCACCGGCCGCCAAGAACGTCGCGATGATCGTGTCGGCGAACAGCGCGACCTGCGTACCCATCGATCCCAACGTTGCAGGTCCAAGCGCGCGGAAGAAGCCGCGCACGTCTTCATCCAGTTTCGGCTTCGCGAATCCCGGCAGGATGCCGTTGCGTTTGGCGTCACCCGCGAGCAGCAGGAACTCGAGAACGCCGGCCACAAGCACGCCCCACGCAGCTGCGTGTCCCGCGGTCGGGAAGAACACGGCCAGCGCCAGCGCCGCCATCATCGACAGGTTGAGCAGGATCGGCGCGGCTGCGGCGGATGCGAAGCGATGCATCACGTTGAGCATGCCGCTGTAGAGCGTGACCAGCGTGATCAACAGCAGATAGGGAAACGTAATCCGCGTCAGCGTCACGGCGAGTTCGCCGCGCTGCGGATCGTCGGCGAAGCCCGGCGCGAGCAGTTTGATGAGCTGCGGCATGAACAGCCATGCGACCACGAGCAGGATCGCCTGCACGATCAGCAGCAGCGTGAAGATGCGGCTCGCAAACAGCCGCGCGGATGTGTCGCCGCCGCTGCCGTGGACATGCGCGTAGGCCGGCACGAAGGCGGCATTGAACGCGCCCTCGGCAAAGATCGCGCGGAAATGATTGGGCAGCCGCAGCGCGACGAAGAACGCGTCCGCGATGGGACCCGCGCCGAGGATCGCCGCCAGCATGACGTCACGGGCAAAGCCCGTGAACCGCGAGAGCAGCGTGAATCCACCGACGGTGAAAATGCGTCCGAGCATATCTTGTCATTCCGGGGCGCGAGCATTTGCGAGCGAGCCCGGAATCCATACTCCCTGTGGCAAATGTTTAATACAGGGGGTATGGATTCCGGACAACCGCTTCGCGGTTTCCGGAATGACGAGCTAATTGAGCGCGCCGCGCACAGCCTTGATGACCCGGTCCTGCGTCGCCTCATCGAGGTAGGGATGCATCGGCAGGCTGATCACGTCCTCGGAGAGGCTCTCGGACACCGGCAATCCGCCGTCCGCGACCGGATAGTGCTTGTAGGCGGTCTGCTGATGCAGCGACTTGGGATAATAGATCGCGGTCGGTATGCCCTGCGCCATCAGATGCGCGGCAAACGCTTCGCGGGTGCCCTTCGGCAGGCGGATGGTGTACTGCGCCCAGACCGAGGTGCGGCCCGGGAGCAGCTTCGGCACGGCGACCACGTTGCCGAGCTCGCGCGCATAGCGATCGGCGACGCGGTTGCGGGCGGCGATCTCGTCGTCGAAAATCTTCAGCTTCTCGATCAGGATCGCCGCCTGCATGGTATCGAGGCGCGCGGTGAGACCGATCCGGACGTTGTCGTACTTGTCCGAGCCCTGCCCGTGCACGCGGATGCTGCGCAGCGTGTTGGCGAGTTCGGCGTCGTCGGTGAAGATCGCGCCGCCGTCGCCGAAGCAGCCGAGCGGCTTCGCCGGAAAGAAGCTGGTCGCGGTCGCATCCGCCAGCGCACCGAGCTTGCGGCCATTGTAGATCGCGCCGAACGACTGAGCCGCGTCGTCGAGAACGAACAGCCCTTCGGCTTTCGCGATCGCCGCGATCGCATCGTGATCGGCGCTCTGTCCGAACAGATCGACCGGGATCACGGCCTTCGGCTTGAGGTTCAGCTTGCGCGCCGTGGCGATGCCGCGCTTCAGCGATTCAGGATCGATGTTGAACGCCTGATCCTCGACATCGACCAGCACCGGCGTCGCGCCGGTAAGCGCCACGACTTCGCCGGTCGCGCAGAAGGTGAACGACGGCACCAGCACCGCATCGCCGCGACCAATTCCCTTCGCCATCAGCACCATCAGCAGCGCGTCGGTGCCGCTGGCGCAGGCGACGACATGCTTCGCGCCACAGTAAGCCGCGAGCTGGGCTTCAAGCTGGGTGACCTCGGGACCGTTGATGAACTGGCAGTGCGTCAGAACGCGCGCGACCGCATCGTCGATCTTCGAACCGAGCCGCCGGCGCTGTGCGGCGATATCGATAAACGGCACGGGATCGGGACGGAGATGCTGGTTCATGGGACCTTCAGTTCAACGGAAAGAGTCAACCGGCGACAACGCGCGGTCCCTTACGGGACGACGACGCTGCGGCGGTTACAGGCGCCTGGAGACACTGGATCGCGATCTCGAGGCTGGCGACGGCCTGCTCGCCGGTGACGGCGGGCGTCGAGCCGTTCTT
>JBEIPX010000114.1:0-8080 GCA_040376815.1 Bradyrhizobiaceae bacterium | reverse complement strand
CAACGATAAGGCGCGCGTCTGCGTGCCGGGTTCGATCAAGGTGCTGGCGCGGCGGCAGATCGAGACGTACTCCAAGCTGTTCCACACCGTCGACCACGTTGAGGGCATGCTGCGGCCGGGCTTCGACTCGCTCGATGCATTCCTCACGCACGCATGGGCCGTCACGGTGACCGGTGCGCCGAAGCTCTGGGCGATGCAATTCGTGGAAGACAACGAGCGCTCGCCGCGCCGCTGGTACGCGGGTGCGTTCGGCCTCGTCGGCTTCGACGGCGGCATCAACACGGGCCTCACGTTGCGCACGATCCGGATGAAGGAAGGCCTTGCTGAAGTGCGCGTCGGCGCGACGTGCCTGTTCGACTCCGATCCCGCAGCCGAAGATCGCGAATGCCAGATCAAGGCGGCGGCGCTGTTCCAGGCGTTGCGTGGCGATCCGCCGAAGCCGCTGTCGTCGATCCAGCCGGACGCGACCGGGTCCGGCAAGAAGGTGCTGTTGATCGATCACGAGGATTCCTTCGTGCACATGCTGGCGGATTACTTTCGTCAGGTCGGCGCCAGCGTCAGCGTCACCCGTCACACGCATGCGCTCGATATGATTGCGAAGAACTCCTACGACCTGCTGGTGCTGTCGCCCGGTCCGGGCCGGCCGGAAGATTTCAGCATCTCGAAGACGCTCGACGCTGCGCTCAAGAAGAAGATGCCGGTGTTCGGCGTCTGCCTCGGCGTGCAGGCGATCGGCGAATATTTCGGCGGTCAGCTCGGCCAGCTCACCCAGCCGGCGCACGGGCGTCCGTCGCGGGTGCAAGTGCGCGGCGGCACGTTGATGCACAACCTGCCGAGCGAGGTGACGATCGGCCGCTACCACTCGCTCTACGTCGAACGCGACAGCATGCCGGACGTGTTGCAGGTCACCGCGACGACGGAAGACGGCGTCGCCATGGCGATCGAGCATAAGACGCTGCCGGTCGGCGGCGTGCAGTTCCATCCGGAGTCGCTGATGTCGCTCGGTGGCGAGGTCGGTTTGCGTATCGTCGAAAACGCATTCCGGATGGGCGAGCGCCGCAACACCTGACGAAATATAGCCGCTGTTTTTTCTGATGCATCACATGAGATATCCATGAGCCTTGAAAGCGAACTGCACGCCGCCATCCGCAGCATCCCGGATTACCCGAAGCCCGGGATCGTGTTCCGCGACATCACCACCATGCTCGGCAACGCGCGCGCCTTCCGCCGCGCGGTTGACGAGATGGTGCAGCCGTGGGCCGGTTCCAAGATCGACAAGGTGGCCGGCATGGAAGCGCGCGGCTTCATTCTCGGCGGTGCGGTCGCGCATCAGGTTTCGGCGGGATTCGTACCGATCCGCAAGAAGGGCAAGCTGCCGCACACGACGGTGCGGATCGCCTATTCGCTCGAATACGGCATCGACGAGATGGAGATGCACGCGGACGCGATCCAGCCCGGCGAGCGAGTCATTCTAGTCGACGATCTGATCGCAACGGGCGGCACGGCCGAAGGCGCGGTGAAGCTGATGCGCCAGATCGGCGCGGATGTGCTAGCGGCGTGCTTCGTGATCGATTTGCCGGACCTCGGCGGCGCCGACAAGATTCGCGCGCTCGGCGTGCCGGTGCGGACGCTGATCTCGTTCGGCGGGCATTGATCACCTCTGGGGCCGTCTCACCGTCGGCATGTGGAATGGTCCGGCTCTGCGATGCATCGCTTTGGCGCTGTATCGCGTCCGGGACAAGTGCCTCAAGGCCGATGCGAGTCGAGGTTGGTCTCGAGTTCGCGGAGCTGCATGTAGCTGTCGCGAATCCAGTCATAGAGCTCGGATGACTTGTTCTGGGGTGACCGCAGGAACTCCGTGAACGAGAAGCTCTGCCGGCCGATGTAACTCTTCAGGAACGGCTGCAGGGCCGCGATCCGCATCCGGCGGATGCTGCGGAAGGTGGCGGGAAGCTCGCCGCGCAGCACGTGTTCGTTTTCGATCGGAATGGTAGCTGTCAACGGATAGAGTTTGCGCAGCTCGTCGAAAGCGCGCACCGACGTCCGATCGATGTCGGCGACGAACAGGATGACCGGATCGACGCCGCGCCGTTCGGCTTCCTTCACGAAGCCGATCTCCGCGCACATCTTGAAGAACGGATCGTAAGCATGGAAGCCGAGGTCGATCACCTTGGCGAGGCCGTCATTGTGGATCAGCCGATCCATCAGTTCCATCTGCCCGAAGGTGTCGTCGATCGACGCGGTTTCGGTGATGCGCGGATGAAAATCGATCAGCGACGGTTCGTTGAGATTGACGTCGAACGCGGAGACGATGCCGCGGTGGGCGACCAGGAATTCGCAGAGGAGCCGCGCGACCAGCGTCTTGCCGACCTGCGGGCGGGGCGAGCAGATGATGTAAACGGGCGTGCGGCGCATCAGACCATTCTAGCCTGTCCGCGGTACTCGCGGACGCGATGCCGGCGCATGGAGCAGCTTATTTCTCGCCGCCGGTCAGCTTGTTGCTGGCGCGCGCGTCCTTCGAGCCGACGATGTCGGTCAGCTTGATCCGGTCGAATTCGCTCCAGACGTTCGCCAGCCAGTGACGGACGTAGCCGCGCAGCACGAAGGAGTTGTTAGTGGGCTCGTCGTGCTGGCCCTTGTTGGCCACGAACTTGAGGAACGGCACCGAAGCGACTTCGACCTGCTCGTACGCCATTTCGTTGAGCTTCGGGATGGTGATCTCGGTCGCATCCTTGATGCGGTGGAAATAGGTGTTGTAGGTCGCCTGATCCCACTCGAAGAAGCTGGTGTTGTTGATGAAGTTCTTCACCAGGAAGTACTTCGCGCCGGTCATGAAGCCCGCCGTCTCGGCAATTTCGTCGAGCGAGGCGATCGAGGGCCCGAGGATGTGGAAGACCGCGAAGGTGATCTGGCCCTGGCGCGCGGCGTCGAGGAAGCCGATATCCCGCAATGAGGCGAGGGCCGGGGACAGCAGGCCTGCGCGCACGTCGATCACGGTGACCGAGGTCTCCGACGTGTTGAGCGTGTCGAAGATCTTCATCTGGTCCGCTGTCGTCGTCATGTCGACGATTTCGGTGATGTCGGGATGGAAACGCTTCAGCGTGCCACGCGGGGACTCGGTGTCGAACGCGCGGATCGGCACATTGTTGGCGCTGAAATAGTCGAGAACGGTTCGCGATACGGTGGTCTTGCCGACCCCGCCCTTGTCCGCGCCGACAACGATAACTGCTGGCTTTGCCATGAATGTTCCCTATGCAGCGCTGTGCCGGGGCACAGGCGTCCCCACGCCCTGCATCGGGTCGGAACATGGCAGAAACATGGGATATTTCAATTCGTTCGTCCGGTTTGGCAGCTAATTCCGGGAGAATTCGTTAACGGCCGCCCGGGGACGCCCGCGGCGGTCAGGAATTCAGCGCCGTCCCCATGGACTTAGCACCTTGCCCCAGGGCGAGCGGCGAGGCGGGTCCAGGGGCGCATTCGCGGGCGCGGGCGTGCTTGCGGGCTCGCGCTGGGGCAGCGGCGTAGGTCCCGCGTCCTCAATCCTGTCGTTCTCATCCGATGCCGAGCGCGACGGCAGGTTCTTCATGCGGCCCGGATCGCGGCCGCCGGCGAATTGCGTCAGTGCCTTGATCCGTGCATCGACCGAAGGGTGCGTGGCGAACAGGTCGGCAAAGCCCTCGCGCGGATTGTCGATGCACATTTCCATGACGGCGGAGGTCGAGCCTTCCAGCTCGCCGCGGTTCTCAATCTTGCGCAGCGCCGAGATCATGGCGTCGGGGTTCTTGGTGAGTTCGACTGAGCCCGCATCCGCCAGGAATTCGCGCGACCGCGACAGCGCGAACCGCACCACCAGCGACAGTGCCCAGGCCAGCATGATCAGCGCGATCGCGAGGATAACGACCATGACGGCGGCGCCGCCGCCCTTGCTGCTGCCGCTGTCGCTGTCGGACGACGAAGAGGACGACGACGAGCGTGACGACGACGAGCCGCTGCCGAAGCTCCAGTTTGAGTTGAAGAAGATGCGAAAGAACATCTCGCCGAAGAAGCCGACGACGCCGGCGATGATTACCGCGATCACCATCAGCTGCACGTCGCCGTTGCGGATATGCGTCAGCTCGTGGCCGAGCACGGCCTCCATTTCGTCGTCGTTGAGCGCGCGCAGCAAGCCGGTCGTCACCGTGATCGCGTACTGGCGCTGGTTGAGGCCGGTGGCGAAGGCGTTGAGTGCGTCGGTTTCCATGATTTTCAGCTGCGGCATCGGAATGCCGCGGGAGATGCAGAGGTTCTCCAGCAGATTGTAGAGCCGCGGCTGCTCCTTGCGCGTGACGCCGTGGCCGCCGGTCACCGCGTCGATGATGTTCTGATGGAAGAAGTAGGCGATGACGACCCAGATTGCGGATGCGATCGTCGCATAGGGAAAAGCCGCGACAAGATCGTGCGAAGCTCTGACGATGTACTGATCGAACGGGCGGTTGCTGTCGAGGAACACCTCCGCAACCAGCGCGCCCGCGAACACGATCACATAGATCAGGACGAACAGTCCGCCGAGCAGCACCATCGAACGGACCTTGTTCGAGGCGATGTGGGTATAGAGACCGTAGGCGGCCATGACGATCTCGTTAGTTATGTCTGGTCATTCCGGGGCACGCGCCTGCGCGTGAACCCGGAATCTCGACGAATGTCGGCCCACAGGGATTCCGGGTTCGTCGCTTCGCGACGTCCCGGAATGACATTTGTGAACCGAGCCAAACGGCATTGCTGTCAGAACTTCGCTGTCAAAACTTCACTTGCGGAACCTGCTCGACCTGCGTGCGGGTTTCGCCGAGGTCGAAGAACTCCTTGGGCGTAAAGCCGAACGAGGCGGCGAACAACGCCGCTGGCAGCTGCTGGATGCCGGTGTTGTATTCCTGAACCGCGTTGTTGAAGAAGCGGCGGCTCGCGGCGATCTTGTTCTCGATGTCCGAGAGCTCGCTCTGGAGTTGCTGGAAGTTGGCATTCGCCTTGAGGTCCGGATACGCCTCCGACAGCGCGATCAGCTTGCCGAGCGAGGCGGTCAGCACGTTCTCGGCTGCGGCGACCTGCGCCGGGCCCTGCGCGGAAATCGCCGAGTTGCGCGCCTTCACCACGTCTTCGAGTGTGCCGCGTTCGTGTCCGGCATAGCCCTTCACAGTCTCGACGAGGTTCGGGATCAGATCATGGCGCTGCTTGAGCTGCACGTCGATGTCGGCGAACGACTGGCCGACGCGCTGACGCAGCGCGACAAGGCCGTTGTAGACGCTGAATATCCAGAACGCGATAACGACGAGAACGCCGAGAACAATCCAGCCGGTCGACATGCAAGTGCTCCTGATGGGAGGTAAGGGAGAGGCAAACTAAACCAATTCGGTCGTCCGGTGCAGAATTACCGGCGGGGACAGAGATCAATCCGCCTGTTGGTCGTCCAAAACGGCCGGATGGTTCAAGAAAATCGACCGCGGCAAGCAAAATACTCCTGTTATTCCAAGGCCAAATAAAGGGGGCCGGACAGCGAACAAGGCTCTTCCCTCCCGCGCTGGTTGGCGTCATGTTCCCCCCGTGAGTGAGGCTCAGGCTCTTTTCGACGTTCTCAGCAAGTCCGCCGACGCCAGGGTGGCCGATGCGATTGCGCGCCTCGTCCGCGACGGCTCCGATCGCGACCTGTGCCGCGTCAACGTGCTCAATTTCGCCGAGGCCAATGACCTCAACACCGAGGCTTCGATCGCGGCATTCCTGCATGCGGCGCGGCTGGGCATCTTCGATCTGTCGTGGAATATGCTGTGCCCCGGCTGCGGCGGGGTGCTGGATGCGGGCGAGACACTGAAATCCTTCGACCGCAGCGAGTATCACTGCTCGCTCTGCTCCGCCGGCTACGAGCCGACGCTGGACGAGATGGTCGAGGTCACGTTCACGGTCAATCCGCGCGTGCGGCGGATCGCGGCGCACAGCGCCGATACGCTGCCCTACATCGAATACTGCCGTCAGGTGTTCTGGGGCTCTGGCGTCGATCTGCCGGAGGCGCTTGCTGAGACGTTCGACAGTTTCACGATGGAAGCGCTGGAATTGCCGCCGCGCGAGAAGGCGCTGGTGTCGATCCAGCTGCCGCAGGAATTCATCATCGTCTTCGATCCTGTGACTCACGGTACGCACTTCATCGACGTGCAGGGCGAACCGACGAAAGAGCGCCAGGAACTGACGCTGGTGCTGAACAACGTCAAGGCGCCGACCGGCACCACCCGGATGCGGCCGGGCCCGTTGCGCGTCACGTTCGAGAACCGCACCGACCGCCGCACGCTGCCCGGCATCTGGCGCGCCAACGATGCCCTGCATCACACGCTCGGCCATCGCCGCCCGTTCCTGACCGCCAAGCGGCTGCTGACCAACCAGACCTTCCGCGACATCTACCGCACCAACACGCTCGACGTGGATCAGAAGCTCAAGATTACGAGCCTCGTGTTCATGTTCACCGACCTCAAGGGATCGACCGCGCTGTACGAGCGGGTCGGTGACCTCGTCGCCTACGATCTCGTGCGCCAGCACTTCCGCGTGCTGAACGAGATTGTCGCGATGGAAGCGGGCGCAGTGGTGAAGACGATCGGCGATGCAGTGATGGCGACGTTTCCGGCGTCGGATCGCGCGGTCGCCGCGGCCTTGAAGATGCGCACGGCGATGGCGGCCATTAATAGCGAACACGGCAACGAGGACCTGCTGCTGAAAATCGGCATTCACGAGGGGCCTTGCCTCGCTGTTACGCTCAACGACCGGCAGGATTATTTCGGCCAGACCGTCAACATGGCGGCGCGGGTGCAATCGCTGGCGTCGTCGTTCTCGATCTATGCGTCGGCGCCGGTGGTCGAGGATGCGAAAGCCTCGGATATCCTGAAGCAGGCGGGCTTGCAGCCGGTGCAGCAGCGCGCCTCGCTGCGTGGCATCACCGAGCAGATGCTGGTTTACGAAATTCCCTGAGAGCATGATCCCGAAAAGTGGGTACCGGTTTTCGGATCGGATCATGCTCAAGTGAAGAATTCGTCGTCGATGACTGCGTCACCCCAGCGCCAGCGCCGCGCGCGGGCATACGCCTCCTTGTCGCGACGAGCGATCGCCTGAACGCCGGCGTGTCCCTCCGCAAGACAGAGCTTCGCCTTGATCTCGACCTTGCTCTGATGCGGCGGCGCAAGCACGCGCGCGCTTGAGGGTATGGCCGGTGCGCGTGACGCCACGACATACGAGAACTTTTCGTCCTCATACGGCACCTCGGCGCTCTTGAGCTGCTTGTGATCGCGCGAACGAGATAGCCGCGCCGCGAAGTGGCACCAGTCAGGCGCTTCAAGCGGACACGGCTTGTGATGCGGGCAGGGCGCAACGATGTGCGCCCCTGCGGCCAGAAGTTGCGCGCGTGCTGCAATGATGCGGGCATAGCCCGCGGGCGTGCCGGGCTCGACGATGACGAGCAGGCGGCGCGTCTTCGTCCACATCGCCTCGACCAGTTTGCGCTGGCTGGCCTCATCCATTTCGCCGATCGCGTAGCTGGCGACGACGAGATCGGCCTCCGCGGCGACGCTCGTTTCGATCCGCGCATCGGCCTGCCGGTAGGCGAGGCTCTTGAACCGCTCGTTGCCGCGCGCAAGATCGAGCGCGAACGTGCGCAGCGCCGTGTTCGCGTCGATCATTGCGAATTGGTGCAATGACGGAAAAGCCTCGGCTGCCGCCCACGTCGCTGTTCCCGGTCCCGCGCCGATGTCGAGCAGGCTGTCCGGAGCGAAGTCGCCCGCCAGTTCAGCCGCGGCCTCTAGGCTCGCGCTGACCGCGGCATAGGTCGCAGGCATCCGCGCCAGCGCATAGGCGAGCGCATCGCGTTCGTTACGGATGGTGCTCGAGCCGCCGCCATCGCGATAGGTCTTGGAGATCGTCTCCGCCCGCCGCGCCATGTCCGTGCGCGCGACGCCTTCGGTCAGGCGTTCGAGCGCGCGTTTGAGATGGGGCGGGAGGTTGGAGGACATGCGTCGGCAGTATCGCAAAACAACATGCCCCGCGTAAGCGGGGCATGCAGCATTTTATCGATGGT
>JBEIPX010000311.1:0-4281 GCA_040376815.1 Bradyrhizobiaceae bacterium | reverse complement strand
GACGGCGACGTGGAGCAGGGTGACGAAATCGCCATGGGTATCCTTGACGAGATAGTCGGCCGCGCCAGCCTTCAATGCCGTCACTGCGATCCGGCTGTCCTGCGAGGCGGTGACGAACACGACCGGCGGCGCGTTGGGAATCTTCTGAATCCGATCGAGGGTCTCGAGCCCATCGAGCCCCGGCATGTGCTGATCCAACGCCACCACATCGATGCCGCCGCGCGCAATACGCGCGATTCCGGACGCGCCGTCGGCGGCATGCTCGAAGACGAAGCCATGTTTCTTCAGGCCGCGTTCGGCCAGCCGCGCGAGACCGGCGTCGTCCTCGATATAGAGCAGGGTTGGTGCTTGAGCGGTCATGACTTGATCGGTGGCACCTGGATCACGGAGAAGAACAGACCGAGCTGGCGGATGGCGTTGGCGAAGCTGTCGTAGTTCACAGGCTTGGTGATATAGACGTTACACCCAAGCTCGTAGCAGCGCTTGATCTCCTGCGCGTCATCGGTGGTGGTCAGCACCACCACCGGCGCATACCTCAACTTCGGGTCTTCCTTGACCCGCTTGAGAATATCGATGCCGGTCATGTCCGGCAGATTGAGATCGAGCAGGATCAGGAGCGCTTCGCCATCCTGCGATCCGCCGTTGGCCTGGGTGAACAGAAACCTGACGGCATCGGTGCCGTTTGTAAACGGGACGATCTCGTTATTGACGCCGGCACGGCGAATATTGCGCTCGATCAGACGCGCATGGCCGTCGTCATCTTCGATCATGATAATTCGTACGGGAACGCTCACGCTATTTGTCCTTTATTTTCCGCAGTCCAGTTGATGGGGAGGGTCACGGTAAACGTGCTGCCCCGATTGAGTTCGGACGTTACGCCCATGGTTCCGCCCAGTCTGCGCACGAGTGCACGCACATGCGCCAGGCCGATGCCCTGGCCCGGCTTGTCCTGAGTGCCGGCGCGGCGAAACAGATCGAAAATCCGCTGATGATCCTTCGGATCGATGCCGCGGCCGTTGTCGATGACGTCGATGACGGCGAAGCCGAGCTTGCGGCGTCCGCGCACGACGATCTCGCCCGGCGTATTGTCCTTCAGATACTTCAGCGCATTGTCGATCAGGTTGGAGAAGATCTGCTCGAGCGCCAGCCTGTCGCTCGTCACATCGGGAAGGGCCTCGATGCGAATATCCGCACTTGCCTCGGACGCCTGATGCGCAACCGTGCTGACGATCGCCTGCATCAGCTCGTTGAGATCGATCTGCTCGGGGCGGAATTCACGGCGGCCCTCGCGGGTCAGCGTGAGGATCGCGCCGATCAGGCGATCCATCTTGGCAATCGACGATTTGATGAATCCAACCGCTTCGTTAAACTCGTCCGACAACTGTTTGTTTTCACCTTCGAGCACCGGCTCTTCATTGAACTGTTCGGCCTGCTGGGCGTTGTCATTGCCTGCCGCCTGTGCGGCCAGCCGCTTGAAGATACTGGTGCGCAACTCTTCGAGTTCGCTGGTGAAACCCATGATGTTCACGAGCGGCGAGCGCAGGTCGTGGCTGACGATATAGGCGAAGCGCTGGACCTCCTCGTTGGCTTCGCGCAGATCGGCGGTACGTTCCTGCACGGTGTTCTCGAGGTGAATGTTGATATCACGCTGAAACTGTTCGGCCTTGTCGCGCTCGCGCGAGGCGCGCCGCACCAGCGCTATGGACAATCCGGCGAGCGCTATCACGATTCCCGAGCCGGCGGTCGTGACCATCGCTGCGTATCTCTGGCTTCGGTCGGCGGAAATGTTTCGCTCGGCGAACAGCCGATGTTCTTCATTGCGCATATCCGTCGAAAGCCGTGCGATCGCTTGCGCGGCCTCGTTCGCACTGCCGCGGCGCAGGATGTCGACGCTCGTGGCGACGTCGTTATTCTTGATGCGGTCGATACCCCGGGCGAACTCCGCGAGCCGCGTTTCGATCGCTATGCGCAGATTCTTACTGTTCTCGGCCTGCACGGGATTATCGCTCGTCAGTTCAGTGAGCTTGTCGACGGCGGGAAGGATGCGCGCGGCTGCGTCTTGATACTCCGTCAGAAATTGTGGAGCGGACGAGAGCAGATAGGCGCGGGTCGCGCTTTCGGCACGGCGGATTTCAAGCAGGACGGTCGAAATCTGTCCCTCGACCTCGACGGTGTGCGTCACCGCTTCAGCATCGTCACGCGCCTTGAATACGAAATAAATCGACGTCGCGCTGATGGCCATCAGCACGGCAAGGCCCAGTATCAAAATCAGAACTTGCGACAGGCCCGCCCGCCGCAATCCGAGGTCGCCCACTAAGTATTTGTCCAATCTGGTAAATTTCTGGTGCGGCGTTGCCGGAAGGAGCCGCGTGTCGTCCATCCGGTACTTAACGCGGGTGGGAGGATATGGTTCCCTGACAGCGAAACTTACTTGTTAGGAGCTTCGACCGGGCCGGCGCTGGCGAGATACTGCTCAAGCCAATGGATGTGATAGTCGCCGTCGATGATGTTCGGTTCGCGGACGAGATTGCGAAACAGCGGCAGCGTGGTCTCGATGCCATCCACCACCATCTCATCGAGAGCCCGGCGCAACCGCATCAAGCACTCGCCACGGGTCTTGCCGTGGACGATCAGCTTGCCGACCAGCGAGTCGTAATAAGGAGGGATGACGTAGCCCTGGTAAACCGCTGAATCGATGCGCACGCCAAGGCCGCCGGGCGGATGGTACTGCGTGATCTTGCCGGGCGAGGGGCGGAAGGTCACAGGGTTCTCGGCGTTGACGCGGCATTCGATGGCGTGGCCGCTCACCGCGACCTCGTCCTGCCGCACCGGCAGATCGCCTCCGGCTGCCACGCGAATCTGCTCCAGCACGAGGTCGATGCCGGTGATCATCTCGGTTACGGGATGCTCGACCTGGATGCGCGTGTTCATCTCGATGAAGTAGAACTCGCCGTCCTCGTAGAGGAATTCGACAGTGCCGGCGCCGAGATACTTCATGTCCTGCATGGCGCGCGCGCATGTTTCGCCGATCTTGGCGCGGGCAGCGGCCGAGAGCACCGGCGAGGGGCCTTCTTCCCAGACCTTCTGGTGGCGGCGCTGCAGCGAGCAGTCGCGTTCGCCCAGATGGATCGCGCCACCGCGGCCGTCGCCGAGCACCTGGATCTCGATGTGCCGCGGCCGCGACAGATATTTTTCCATATAGACGGACGCGTCGCCGAATGCGGCTTTCGCTTCCGCGCCCGCTGTCTGGATCGCAGTGAGAAGCTCGGCTTCGGTCTGCGCGACCTTCATGCCGCGTCCGCCGCCGCCAGCGGCTGCCTTGATCAGGACCGGAAAACCGATCTCGCGCGCGATCGCCATGGCATCGTCTTCGGGACCGACGCCGCCATCCGAGCCGGGCACGACAGGAATGCCGAGACGCTTCGCGGTGCGCTTGGCTTCGATCTTGTCGCCCATCGTGCGGATATGCTCGGACTTCGGTCCGATGAACTGCAGATTGTGCTCTTCGAGGATTTCCGCGAAGCGCGCGTTCTCCGACAGGAAGCCGTAACCGGGATGGACCGCGTCCGCGCCCGTGATCTCGCAGGCTGCGAGAAGCGCTGGAATGTTGAGGTAGCTGTCTTTCGACGGCGGCGGGCCAATGCAGACGCTCTCATCGGCGAGGCGCACATGCATGGCGTCTGCGTCGGCGGTCGAATGCACGGCGACGGTCGCGATGCCGAGCTCCTTGCACGCGCGCAGGATGCGCAAAGCGATCTCGCCGCGATTGGCTATGAGAATCTTGTCGAACATCGCACTGCCTGACGGCTGACGGTTACGCTTCGGATTATTCGATGATGACGAGCGGCTCGCCGAATTCGACCGGTTGGCCATCCTCGACGAAAATTTGCGTCACGGTGCCGGTGCGGGGTGACGGAATCTGATTCATCGTCTTCATCGCTTCGATGATGAGGAGCGTATCGCCGGCCTTCACCTTGCTGCCGACATCGATGAACGGCTTGGCGCCGGGTTCGGCCGCCATATAAGCCGTGCCGACCATGGGCGAGGGCACGACGCCCGGATGCTTCGCCGCATCCGCCGCTGTAGCGGCAATGGCCGCAGCAGGCGCAGCCGCAACGGCGGGAGCATGTCCGGCAGCCGGCATCGCCGCCGCGATCGTGATGTTGCGGGCAACCCGCACGCGCAGACCGGCGCGCTCGATCTCGATCTCGGTCAGATTGGTTTCGTCGAGAAGGGCGGCGAGTTCGCGAACCAGTTCGCGCTCGTTTAGCGGTTTCGCTT
>JBEIPX010000470.1:0-2727 GCA_040376815.1 Bradyrhizobiaceae bacterium | reverse complement strand
TTCTGCTCGAAAAAATCGCCGCCGCCGGCCCGCTTAACTGCTTCAAATTCCTTATTCCGGCCTGAAAGTTTTTGTTCAAGGGACGCACTGGCGATACCCGCCAGCTCCGGAGTCGGCGCCTCAACCACCGCCAGAATCAGTTTATTTCGATCCGGAAACCACTTTTCATAGTCGATCTCCCGCTGACGCCACTCCAGGTTGGGTGAGATCAGTTTCCCGATATCAGTCGTGATTGCGAAGTTCCGGGCTGAATAATAGCCAGCGGCGACAGTCAGAATGGCTGCAATCGCCACAGTTAACGAGGCAAAGCGTGTGCAAGCATTCACAAGTGAAACAACAAGGCTCTTCAGCACTTTTATTCTTTCTATTGGGGAAACTGACCTATTGGGGAAATCGACGTAGGAAATCGCGGGCCATCGTGGGTCCGGTTACCTATCTCTGAGGTGACCGGCAAGCTCGGCTTCAAATGCGCTCAAAAATGGCATAAAAAGTGTCAGGGTACTGTTTTCATTCTGGATATCTGCCATAAAGCGCGGAACAAACAAGGTCCGGACGGCTGTTTCGACCATTTTTGAAAGTTGCGTTATGACATCAAAAACCCCCCTCCTCGATGCAGTTAAATCTCCGGCCGATCTCCGGGCGCTGCCTGACAGTCAGTTGACGCAGTTCGCAGCCGAGCTGCGCGCCGAGACGATCAACGCGGTCGCCGTCACCGGCGGACATTTGGGCGCGGGCCTCGGTGTAGTCGAACTGACCGTCGCATTGCATCACGTATTCAACACGCCGGACGACCGCATCATCTGGGACGTCGGCCATCAGGCGTATCCGCACAAGATCCTGACCGAACGGCGCGACCGCATCCGCACCTTGCGTCAGGGCGGCGGCCTATCGGGGTTCACCAAGCGCGCCGAGAGCGAATACGATTGCTTCGGCGCCGCGCATTCGTCGACGTCGATTTCCGCGGGCCTCGGTATGGCGGTCGCACGCGACCTCGCCGGCAAAAAGAATTCGGTCGTTGCCGTAATCGGCGACGGCGCCATCTCGGCCGGCATGGCCTATGAGGCGATGAACAACGCCGGCGCCATGGATTCGCGCCTGATTGTCATCCTCAACGACAACGAAATGTCGATCGCGCCGCCGGTCGGCGCCATGTCGGCCTATCTCTCGCGGCTGATCTCCGGCCGCACCTATCGCTCGCTTCGCGAAACCGCCAAGCAGGTTGCGAAGAAGCTGCCGAAGTTCGTCGAGAAGGGCGCGCAGCGCGCCGAAGAATACGCCCGCGGTTTCCTGTCGGGCGGCACGCTGTTCGAGGAGCTCGGCTTCTTCTACGTCGGCCCGATCGACGGTCACAACTTCGATCACCTCTTGCCGGTGCTGCGCAACGTGCGCGATTCCGAGCAGGGACCGATCCTCGTCCACGTCGTCACGCAGAAGGGCAAGGGTTACGCCCCCGCTGAAGCGTCCGCCGACAAATATCATGGCGTCGTCAAGTTCGACGTCGCCACCGGCAAGCAGGCCAAGGCCGTTGCCAACGCACCGTCCTACACCAAGGTTTTCGGCGAGAGCCTCGTCAAACACGCGCAGACCGACGACAAGATCGTCGCCATCACGGCCGCGATGCCCGGCGGCACCGGCGTCGACATCTTCGGCAAGGCATTCCCCGACCGGACCTTCGACGTGGGCATTGCCGAGCAGCATGGCGTGACCTTCGCGGCCGGTCTTGCGACCGAAGGGATGAAGCCGTTCACGGCGATCTATTCTACCTTCCTTCAACGCGCCTACGACCAGGTGGTTCACGATGTGGCCATCCAGCGTCTGCCGGTGCGCTTCGCCATCGACCGTGCCGGCCTCGTCGGCGCCGACGGCCCGACCCATGCCGGCGCCTTCGATCTGGCCTATCTTTGCTGCCTGCCCGACTTCGTGGTGATGGCCGCGGCAGACGAAGCCGAACTGCGCCACATGGTCGCGACCGCGGTTGCGATCGACGATCGCCCGTCCGCCTTCCGCTTCCCGCGCGGCGACGGTGTCGGCGTCGAGCTGCCGGAAATCGGCACCGCGCTCGAGATCGGTAAGGGCCGCATCGTCAAGGAAGGCACGAGCGTCGCCCTGCTCTCGCTCGGCACACGGCTCGCCGAATGTCTCAAGGCTGCAGAGGTTCTAAAATCATACGGCTTGACCACCACGGTTGCTGATGCACGCTTTGCCAAGCCGGTGGACACCGATCTCATCCTGCGTCTCGCCCGCGAGCACGAAGTGCTGATCACGGTCGAGGAAGGATCGGTCGGCGGCTTCAGCGCTCAGGTTCTCCAGACGCTGTCGGACAACGGCGCGCTCGACAAGGGACTGAAGGTTCGCTGCATGATGCTGCCCGACCTGTTCCAGGACCACGACAGCCCGGCCGCGATGTACGCGCAGGCCGGTCTCGACGCCAAGGGCATCGTCGTCAAGGTGTTCGAGGCGCTGGGCCGCGACGCGGACAAGCGGACGGTGCAGCTTGCTTGATAGCCGCCCGATGGAGGTCATTCTGGCTCAGCCGCGCGGGTTCTGCGCGGGGGTCGTGCGTGCGATCGAGATCGTCGAACGCGCGCTGCAGAAGTATGGCCCGCCGGTCTACGTCCGCCATGAGATCGTCCACAACAAGTACGTCGTCGAAAGCCTGAAGGCGAAGGGCGCGGTGTTCGTGGAGGACCTGCACGAGGTGCCGGCGACCGCCGTCACCGTGTTCAG
>JBEIPX010000248.1:0-5300 GCA_040376815.1 Bradyrhizobiaceae bacterium | reverse complement strand
GCCACTCGTTGCTCTCGGCGAGGATCGCCTTGAGGCGGCGATCAGCAAGCTCGGCCTCGCGGGCGAGCGCCTGCGCTTCGGCACGCACGTCGGCGGCCTGCTTGCGGTGGCCGTCGATCTCGCTGCGAACGGTGGCAAGCTTGGCTTCGGTATCAGCGCTCGGCGGCAACTCGCCGAGTGCAGCAACGGCGTTCTGATGACCGGAGCGGGCTTCGGTCACGTCAGCATCGAGACGCGCAGCCGCTTCCGTCAGCGCCGAACGGCGTGCGGCATGACGGTTGATCTCGCGTTCGGTCGCCGCATGTTTCTCGCGGGCGATATTGGCTTCGCGCTGCGCATTGCGCGAGGCTTCGCGGGCAGCGGACTCAGCGGTAGCCGCGGCCCGCAGTTCCTGCTCGGCGGTTTCCAAGGCCTGACGCTTGGCAACCGCGTCAGTGCGCGCGGTTTCGAGTTCGGCCTCAATATCGACGAGGCGGGCGCGCTCGGCGAGGCGGCGGGCCGCGCCAGTCGGTGCGTGAGCAGCCGCTACGAAGCCGTCCCAGCGCCAGACGTCACCTTCCGGCGATACCAGCCGTTGGCCGGTCTTGAGCTGCTTGGCGAGCTCAGCGCCGCGGTCCTTGGCGACGACGCCGATCTGCGCGAGGCGGCGCGCCAGTTCGGCCGGAGCCTGCACATGCTGCGAGAGCGGTTCCGCCCCTTCCGGCAGCGACGGATCGCCATCGATCGTTTCGGCGAGCGTCCAGCGCATCGGCGCGGACGGATCGACCGGCGCATCGAGGTCGTCGCCGAGCACGGCGCCGATGGCCTTTTCGTAGCCCTTGGTGACGCTGATGCCGTCGATGATCGGCGGCCACAGGTTCTTGGTTTCGCCGTTGACGATCTTCGAGATCGTCTTGGCTTCGGTCTCCAGCCGCTGCACGCGGCGGTCGGCGTCGGAGAGCGGACCACGCGAGCTTTCGAGCCTGGCGCGCGCCGCAACGTGCGCGGCTTCGCTTGCCTGCGCGGCGGCTTCGGCTTCGGTCACCGACTGTCCGGCGGCGTCCATGGTGGCGGCGAGCGCGGCGAGATCGCCGAGGCTGCCGGTCTCGCCCTCGAGCTTGGCGGTCTCAGCGGTGACGTTGGCGATTTCCTGGTCGAGCCGTTCGACTCGTGACTGATGCGAGCGGACATTGGCCTCGAGCTGATTACGCTTGGCGGTGAGGTCGGCGAGCACGGTGGTTAGCTCGGCGAAGGTGCGCTCGGCAGCAGCCAGCGTCGCTTCGGCGGCGGCGACGCGCTCGTCGGTGCCGCTGCGCTTCTCGACGTGGGTCTTGATTTCTTCCTTCAGCGTTGCGTCTTCAGCCGACAGGCGCTCCAGCGCTGCATCGGCATCCGACGACAGACGCTGCTCGCGCTCAATGTCGCCCGCAAATTGCGTCAGGCGGCGATCGAGCTCGTCGACGCGCTCCTTGGCGCGCTGCTCTTCACGGTCGAGCAGTTCACGGGCGTTGGTCAGACGCTGAAGTCCTGCCGCGGCGCGGGCTTCGTTCTCGCGCAGACCCGGCAATTCAGACGCGCGGATCGCTTGAAGCTTGGCGGCTTCGGCCTGCTGGCCGGTGCGCTCCGCCATCTCGCGGACGCTGAGGTCGTGGGTGCGGCCGGCTTCGGTCACGTCCGCGTTGGCTTCCAGCCAGCGCAGGTGGAACAGCATCGCCTCGGCCTTGCGGACCTTGGCGGCGACTTCGCGGTAGCGGATCGCCTGCCGGGCCTGACGCTTCAGGCCATCCATCTGGCCGGCGAGCTGGCCGATCACGTCCTCGACGCGGGTGAGGTTGGTTTCGGCGGCGCGCAGGCGCAGTTCGGCTTCATGGCGGCGCGCATGCAGACCGGCGACACCGGCGGCATCTTCCAGCACGCGGCGGCGCTGTTCCGGCTTCGCCTGAATGATCTCGCCGATCTTGCCCTGGTGGACGAGGGCGGGCGAACGCGCGCCGGTGGCGGCGTCGGCGAACAGAAGCTGCACGTCGCGCGCGCGGACATCCTTGCCGTTGATGCGATAGACCGATCCGGCTTCGCGCTCGATGCGGCGGGAGATTTCGAGGATCTCGGCATCGTTCACGGCGGCGGGCGCGGTGCGGTCCGCATTGTCGATCGTCATCACGACTTCGGCGTGATTGCGCGAGGGCCGGTTGCCGGAGCCTGCGAAGATCACCGAGTCCATGTCGGCGGCGCGCAACGATTTGTGCGAGGTTTCACCCATCGCCCAGCGCAAGGCTTCGACCAGATTGGATTTGCCGCAGCCGTTGGGACCGACGACGCCGGTCAGACCGGGTTCGATCAAAAAGTCGGTGGGTTCGACGAAGGACTTGAAACCGTGAAGGCGAAGGCGCGTGAGTTTCATCAACGATGCTCGGTTGGCAGGGCTAAAACTGCTGCCGGGGCAAGGCCATAACGACCATACCATCTTGCGGGGCGAGTCGCAGGTTGCGGCTCAATTGCTCGGACAATGGCGAGGGCGGTGGCTCAGGGCAACCGCGGAAAGCCGCTTTTCCCAAGGGTTTTCAAGTGGATTACGGGCCTTTTCGCAAAGAACCCAGTTGCGCCGGCTGAAACTTTCCGGAGCAGGTAACGCGGAACCGCAGCCGCTCCCGGCGGCTCACCCGGCTCCAGCTGATTCGCGGGGCCGGAGCCTTAGCTCTTCAGCAGCGGCTTGATCATCTTGTCGAAGGCCTCGAACGACGTGTCGCCCTTGAGCGGCGTGCCGTTGACGAAAAAGAACGGCGTCGAGTTCACCTTCAGCTTGGTGTTGGCGTAGTCGAGCGTCTGCACAATGCCGTCGAGCAGGCGCTTGCCGTTCTCGGTCTTCTTGTCGAGGCAGGCTTCGACACCCTCCTCGCTCAGCCCGGCCTGCTTGCCGATGCGCTTGAGCGTCGGCAGCGGCGTGCGCGCGAGATCGTTCTGCTGCTTGAACATCGCGTCGATGAGGGCGAAGTACATCTGCGAATTGTCCTTGGCGATGCAGCGCGCGACGATCGAACCGGCGGCGGCGACCTCGTCGAGCGGAAACTCGCGGAAGATGAAGCGCACCTTGCCGGTGTCGATGTATTCCGACTTGATCTTCGGGAAGACGTTGTGGGTGAAGCTCGCGCAGTGCGGGCAGGTCATCGAGGCGTATTCGACGATCGTCACCGGCGCATTCTCCGGCCCCAGCACCATGTCGCCGAGCGGGCTCGGGGTGGCGATCTCTGACGCGGTCTGCGCCGCCGCGTCGCCGATCAGCGCGAAAGGCGACAGGCCGAGCAGGGCGGTGGCACCCGTCATCGACATCAGGGCGGAAAACGTGCGGCGCGTCAGGATCACGGGATAGCTCCGGTACGGATAAAAGCGCTCGAAATGACCGCTGTTCGCTAGCTTGAAACGAGGATTGTGGCAATGGCGAGCCGGAATGGCGCGGCTGCATCATCCTGACGAAAACGTCACTTTCGCTTGATCGTTGCGCCTAGCCGGGCCAGCGCACCGCGCAGATCGTCGTCCTCGACATTGCCGAGCGTGCCCTCGATCCTGGCGACCTCGGCGGCATCCAGCGGCGGTTTGCGTGCCGGCTGGTCGCGGCGCGATAGCGGCGCCTGCCGGAGCGCGATCCGGCCGACCGCGTTCCAGCCGAAGAACGTGTTCACCCGCTGCAGGATGGCATCGGAGGAATGCTGGATTTCCAGCGCCATCGGCCCCTCGACCCGCAGCACCAGCGTTGCGGGCTCCGGCGGCTGGTCCTCGACCGGGCGTGGCCACTGGATCTTCAGCGGCTCGGAATGCGCGGCAATGTCCGCACCCGCAATCTCGGCCCAGCGCGTGACGAGCTCGCGCGAGGCGAAACCCTGCTTCTTGAACACGTCGTTGATCGTGCTGCCGAGCAGCACCGACAACGGCTTTGCGGATATCGGACCGGGTTTGCTCATGCGGTTCACGCCGCGTGCGGCCGAATGGTTTTAAGTACGCCTTCGATTTCGCGCCGCCGCTGCATCAGATCATAGTCGATTTGAAGCCCAATGAAAAAACCCTCCGACACGCCGAAAAAGCGGGCGAGGCGCAGATCGGTATCGGCCGTCACGTCCCGCTTGCCGAGAACGATTTCGTTGATGCGGCGGGGCGATACCTGAAGCGCGCGCGCGAGTGCGTTTTGACTGAGCTCCATCGGTTTGAGAAATTCTTCCAGCAGGATTTCGCCTGGGTGCGGATTGGGCAGCAGCGCGCCCCTAGTGATAGTCGACGATTTCGACATGCGCGGGTCCTCCTTCCGTCCAGACAAAACAAATTCGCCATTGGTCATTGATCCGGATCGCGTGCTGTCCCGATCTGTCAGCCCTGAGTGCTTCGAGCCGGTTGCCCGGTGGAACACGCAAATCCTCGAGCCGACGGGCCTGATTGAGCATACGAAGTTTCCGGAGTGCGACGGCCTGGATGTCTGGCGGTAGCTTGCGGCTCCGGCGTCCGGACCAGATGATCTCCGTTTCGGCTGTCGCAAAACTCCGGATCATCCGTGCACTATAACGCATCGCGTTATAGCGCACAACACAATCCGGTGATGGATTTGTGCATATTTTGCCCTAGAGAGAGACATGTCTCCAGCAGCGGTCAAACCGCGACACTCCAGTCACGCGTCGCGTCGGCCATTGGATCGCGCGGCAAATCTGCTCGCCTGGTACGACCGGCATCGCCGGCGGCTGCCTTGGCGTGCGCTGCCCGGCGAGCGCTCCGATCCCTACGCCGTGTGGCTCTCGGAAATCATGTTGCAGCAGACGACGGTGAAGGCCGTTGGGCCGTACTTCGAGAAATTCCTCGCGCGCTGGCCGGACGTGACGGCGCTTGGCCGTGCCTCGCTCGATGACGTGCTGCGGATGTGGGCCGGACTTGGCTATTACTCGCGTGCGCGAAATCTTCACGCCTGCGCGGTCGCAGTGATGCGCGAGCATGGCGGGCGCTTTCCGGATACGGAAGCAGGCTTGCTGGCGCTCCCCGGCGTCGGGCCCTATACCGCCGCCGCCATTGCCGCGATCGCGTTCGACCGCCGCACCATGCCGGTCGACGGCAACATCGAGCGTGTCGTGTCGCGGCTTTATGCCGTCGAAGAGGCGCTGCCTGGCGCCAAGCCGCGCATCAAGCAACTCGCCGCAACACTGCTCGGTCCATCGCGCGCTGGCGACAGCGCGCAGGCGCTAATGGATCTCGGCGCCACCATCTGTACGCCGAAGAAGCCCGCATGTTCGCTCTGTCCGCTGAACGACAACTGCGCGGCGCTGGCGCGCGGCGATCAGGAAACGTTT
>JBEIPX010000245.1:0-5323 GCA_040376815.1 Bradyrhizobiaceae bacterium | reverse complement strand
TGCGGGTGCCGGTCCCATGCGGAAGCCGGCGGCGCCGGTGGCGCAGCTCCCATTCAATGAGCTGAAAGAACTCCAGCAGCTTCTCGCCAAACGCGGCTACAACGTTGGCAAGATCGACGGCATCATGGGCCAGCAGAGCCGTATCGCGGTGAAGGCGATGCAGATGAAGTACGGCCTGCCCGCGGATTCATGGCCGACGGTCGAATTGCTGGCGCAGCTGCGCAGCGGTCCGTAATGAATGTTCTACCTCATGGTGAGGAGCGCGACAGCGCGTCTCGAACCATGAGGCCGGAAAAGTAGGGCATCCTTCGAGACGCGCCCTTTGGGCGCTCCTCAGGATGAGGAAAAAAGAGCATCAAGCCGATTTGTCGAGGAACGACCATGACCCCATCATCGCATTACATCGAACTGTGCGGCCGCGAGGTTCACTACGTCGAGTGGGGCACGCGCGGCAAGCCGCCGCTGATCATGTGGCACGGCGTGGCGCGCACCAGCCGCGACTTCGACGACATCGCGATGGCCATGGCGAACGACCGCCACATCATCGTGCCGGACACCATCGGCCGCGGCTACAGCGAATGGAGCCCGGACCCGCTAAAGGAATACAATCGCAAGTTCTATGCGCAACAGGCTCAGGCGCTGCTGGACGCATTGCACTTCAACACGGTCGACTGGCTCGGCACATCGATGGGCGCAATCATCGGCATTGAGGCCGCGGCCAACAACATGCAAGGACGTTTGCGCCGTTTTGTGTTGAACGACATGGGCCCGGTGGTGGCGCAGGCCGCGCTCGACCGCATCAAATCCTACGCCGGCGCACCGCCGCCGAAATTCAAACGCGTCACTGAACTCAACGCCTACTTCCGTCAGATCTACAAGCCGTACGGTTATATGACCGACGCGCAATATACGCGCCTGACGGAAACATCGACGCGGCGCAATCCGGACGGCACGGTGTCGCCGCACATCGATCCCGAGATCAAGATCCATTTCAATTCGAACGAAGAGCAGTGGGACAACTGGCGGAAGCTGACCTGCGACATGCTCTGCCTGCGCGGTGAGACCTCCGACCTGCTAGTCCCTGAGGATTGCGCGCGCATGGAGCAAGAGAATCCGCGCTGCAAGGTCGTCACGATCAAAGGCTGCGGCCACGCACCGGCGCTGAACGTGCCCGATCAGATCAAGCTGGTATCGGACTTCCTCAACACCGGCCTGTAGGCCCTATCATCTTACCCAACGAAGAAACGCGCGGCGGAATTACACCGCGCGTGCAAACTCTTTTCGACCCATGCACTTGCATCCAAGCTGGGCGATGCCGATGTATCGGCGGCTGACCCGTCGCATCACCCAAGAAACTACAAACACTCAAGGATCGCTCATGTCGATTTACGCCGCATCCGTTCCCACCTTCGTGCAGATGCTCAACAGTCTCTCCGCCGTTCTCGACAAGGCCGAGAGCCACGCCACCGCCAGGAAGATCGCGCCTGACGTTCTCCCGACCTCGCGGCTCTATCCGGACATGCTGCCGCTGACGCGCCAGGTGCAGATCGCGTGCGATTTCGCCGCCAAGACGACCGCACGCCTGACACAGGCCGACATTCCGGTCACACCCGATACCGAGAAGACGATCGCCGATCTGAAGGCGCGCATCGCCAAAGCGGTCGAATACGTGAAGGGCTTCAAGCCCGAGCAGTTCCGCGAGGCGGAAACCCGCGAAGTGACCTTCCCGACCGGCCCCAGCACCACCATGACGCTGAAGGGCGAGCAGTATTTGCACAACTACGCCATGCCGAACTTCTATTTCCACGTGGTGACTGCCTACGGCATCCTTCGTCACAACGGCGTCGAGATCGGCAAGCGGGATTTCCTCGGCAGGGCTTGAGTTTTGGCAGACGAAACTCACGCACGCGGAGGGGGTCCTGATCGCACGTCCGTCTCCTGAGAACCGTTGACGCCCCGGCTGATTTCACCAACATCAGCCGGGGCAACGCCAACGAAGAACAAGGAGACGCCATGTCGACGACAACGCGCGCGCCGATCAAACTCGATCCCACCGCATCACTGCATCCGGAATCGATCGGCCAGGCCAGGTCGCTCGGCCGTCTGCAAGGACGCCGCATCATGGTGGTCGGCGCAGGTCAGCGCAAAACCGTCGATGAGGAGCCACCGATCGGCAACGGCCGCGCCATCTCCGTCCTGTTCGCGCGCGAAGGCGCGAGCGTTGCCTGCGTCGACATTGCGCAGGACGCCGCCGACAACACATGCCAGCAGATCATCGCCGAAGGCGGCCAAGCGTTCACCGACATCGCCGACGTCAGCGATCCGGATGCGATCGCGCCGTGTCTCGAGCGTTGCGCCAGACAGCTCGGCGGCCTCGACGGATTGATGCTGAACGTCGGCATCTCGCACGGGTTGCAGCTGCCGAACATGACCATCGAGTCATGGGACAAGAACTTCGGCATCAACGTCCGCAGCCACATGCAGTTCGCGCAAGCGGCGCTGAAGGTGATGGACCCGGGCTCATCCATCATTCTCACGTCGTCCGTCGCGAGCCAGCGCGCCAATGGCTACAACCCGGCTTACGAGGCCTCGAAGGCGGCGCAGATCGCGCTCGGTCGCGCCATCGCCCGCGCTGGTGAAGAAAGAGGCATTCGCTGCAACGTGATCGCACCGGGCTACATCGACACGCCGATGGGCCGCGATGCCAGCCGCCGCCGCTCGGATCGTGCGGTCACAGTGCCTTTCGGCCGTCAGGGCACCGGCTGGGAGGTGGCTTATGCTGCGCTATTCCTGATGTCGCATGAATCATCCTACGTGAACGCGCATACGCTGTTCGTCGATGGCGGCCATCTGTCCGGTATCCAGCGTGTGCCTAAGGGATGATTTTGGCCTGAATTGACATCGGCAAACCTGTGCACATCTCTTCCGGGTCACCTTCCCTCTCTCACTACGTAACGGATTCTCAAACATGAGCGACGCCAAACTTTTCGAATCCTATCAGCTCGGCCCGAACAAGCTCACCAATCGCACGGTGATGGCGCCCCTGACGCGCAACCGCGCTGTCGACGGCTTCGTACCGAACCCGCTCGCCATCGAATACTACGGCCAGCGCGCCTCCGCCGGCCTCCTCATCACCGAAGCGAGCCAGGTCTCGCAGCAGGGCCAGGGCTATCAGGACACGCCCGGCATCTACTCCAAGGAACAGGTCGCAGGCTGGCGCAAGGTCACCGACGAAGTCCATAAGCGCGGCGGCAAGATTTTCATTCAGCTCTGGCACGTCGGCCGTATCTCGCACACCGATCTGCAAGCGAACGGCGGCGCACCGGTCGGCCCGAGCGCCGTGCCCGCCAAGGGCAAGACCTTCGTCGGCGGCAAATTCGTCGACGTCTCCGCGCCGCGCGAGCTCGCGCTATCTGAAATCCCCGGCATCATCGAAGCCTTCCGCGTTGGCGCAGCGAACGCGATTGCCGCCGGGTTCGACGGCGTCGAAATCCATGGCGCCAACGGTTACCTGCTCGACCAGTTCGCCAAGGACGGCGCAAACAAGCGCACCGACGCCTATGGCGGCTCGATCGAAAACCGCGCGAAGCTGATGCTGGAAGTCGCGAAGGCGGTAGCCGGTGAGATCGGCCCGGATCGCGTTGGCATTCGTCTCTCGCCGGTCACGCCGGCGAACGACATCTCCGACAGCAATCCGCAGCCGCTGTTCGACTACATCACCGATCAGCTCAATGCGCTGAAGCTGGTCTACATCCACGTGATCGAGGGCGCGACCGGCGGCCCGCGCGACAACGCGCCGTTCGATTACGCCAGCCTGCGCAATCGTTTCAAGGGCACTTACATTGCCAACAACGGTTACGATTTTGCGCTGGCGCAGAAGGCGCTGAGCGAGAACAAGGCGGACCTCATCGCCTTCGGCAAGCCGTTCATCTCAAATCCGGATCTGGTGGAGCGCCTGAAGAAGGGCGCGCCGCTGAACGAGGCCGACCGCGCCACGTTCTACGGCGGCGGCGCCAAGGGCTATACGGATTATCCGGCGCTCGCCTGATCCACATGCCGGGTGCGACTTTCTCGCCTCTCTCCGCCAGCGGAGGGAGGCGAAATCGTTTCAGGCGACGGTGCGCTGCATCCGCGCCGAGAGTGTACGGAACGCCGCACGCTCGGCGTCACGGGCGTTGCGGAAAAGCTGTCCTTCGAGACTGTTGAAGGCGTGGCTGGCGGCGAAGAACTGGAAGCCTTGAGTCCCGCGAACGACGATTCCGGCGGGCTCGGAATTCACTTCGATGATGTACGTGTCAGACATTCGCGTCCTCAGACTTCACGGTTCAGCCAAGGCCATAACTCGCGACCTCGGGAAAAGTTTCAGCCGATTCGAACGGCCGACTCGACGTCTCGCCCGGCGTATAGTTGCGCCGCGCGACAATGATGTGAAGCCGAAGCGGCTTTTGTTTTTCAGTTGAAACAGGAAACATCGAACCGTCACAGTGCAGTGATTCGACGTGTTCGTTTTGCTGCTATGCAACGGGTTTCGGCTGTCCGCGGTCGTCGATGGCCACGTAGGTGAATCGTCCATCGGTGACCAGAACCGAAGCAGATTCCTGCCGCCGCTGTACCCATGCCTCGACCGACACCGTAATCGAGGTGCGCCCGGTGCGGATCGTGTCGGTATACACGCTCACCACGTCGCCGACATAGACGGGCTTGCGAAACGTCATCGCGTCGATGGCGACCGTCACGGAGCGGCTTTTCGCGGCCTTCGATGCGTGGATGCCGCCGGCGATATCCATCTGGCTCAGCAGCCAGCCGCCGAAGATATCACCGTTCGCGTTGGTGTCGGCCGGCATAGCCAGGGTGCATAGCGACAATTGACCACGCGGCGCGGCGGGCGCGCCGTCGGATGCGTGGCGCTGGGATGTGTCGGTCATTCTCCGGCTCCGTCTAACGTGATGGCGATGACGGAATCTAACACAGGAACGCCCGACCGGAATGCGTCAGAACAGGTGGCAGGCGACCTTGCCGCCGCCGTGATCCTTCAGCGCCGGCACCTCCTGGCTGCACACCGGCATCGCGTGGATGCAGCGCGGGTGGAAGCGGCAGCCGGACGGCGGACGCTGCGCGCTCGGCACCTCGCCCTTGATCACCTCATGCGCACGCGCCGCTTCGATCACCGGATCGGCGACCGGGATCGCGGCCATCAAGGCTCGCGTATAGGGATGCTGGGGATTGGCATAGAGCTCATCGCGCGAGGCGATCTCGACGATGGTGCCGAGATACATCACGACGATGCGCTGGCTGACATGCCGCACCACCGCGAGATCGTGCG
>JBEIPX010000439.1:0-2979 GCA_040376815.1 Bradyrhizobiaceae bacterium | reverse complement strand
GCTTGCGCTGCTGCGCACCTGAGATGAATTGCCGGAAGTGAACTACTTGGCGTTCGCCGGCGCATGGAGATGCAGCAGCTCGCCTCGCCAGCGCAGCGCGATGAACAGCAACAGCAGCAGTCCGCTCGCCGCGTAAAGCGTCGCGGTCGTCGTGAAGCCGATCTGCCCGATCAGATTGCCGGCCGCGAGCAGGCCGAGCGGCAGCGTGTAGATCGCCATCATGCGAATGCCCATGACGCGGCCGCGCAAATGCTCGTTTGCGGTGCGCATCAGGATCACGGACAGCGAAATCATCGCGAGGCTTTGGGCGAACCCGGCCGACATCAGGCACACGATCGCAGCATTGACCGTCTGCACCTGCGCGAACACCAGCAGCGATACGTACCAGACCAGCGTCGCGGCGATCATCAGCCGCGCCACCCGCACGCCGCCGACGAGGCCGAGCCCGACCGATCCGACCAGCGAGCCGGCGGCGAAACTCGCCGACAGATAGCCGAGTGCGGTCGAGTTGGCGCCATAGACCTCGCGCGCGATGTAAGGCAAAAGTCCGCCCGACAGCGGATAGGCCGTGAGATTGACCAGCACCGCGATCCAGATCGAAGCCTGCATGCGCGGCGAACGCCACACATAGGCGAGACCTTCCTTGAGATCGCGCAGCGGCGACGGGTGCAGCATCTCGCTCGCCGCCTCATCGCCCGGCTGATATCTGGCGGAGGGGCGGATGCAGAGCGTCAGCACCATGCTGATGGTGTAGATCGTCACGATCACGAGATAGGCCGGACCCATGCCGAGGATGGCGAACAAGCCGGCGCCGGTCAGCGCCCCGGCGATGCGCGCCGTATCCATCGTCGTGCGCGAGATGCTGAGCGCTCCGACCAGCTGATCGTGCGGCATGGTCGTGGCGACCAGCGCGCCGCGCACGCCGAGATCGGAGGGGCGCACCACGCCCATCATCAGCGCGATGATGAAGACGTACAGCGGCGAGATCAACCCGGTGAAGATCAGAACCGCCAGAATGGCCGCTTGCGCCATGTAGAAGACGCGCATGGCGGCCAGCAGGTCGCGATGGCCGATGCGATCCCCGATCAGGCCGAACACCGGCGCCACCAGCGTTCCGACAAAATAGAGCGCCGCAAAGATCGTCAGCAACAGCACCGATCCGGTCTCGACCAGGATGTACCAGCCGAGGATCAGCGTCTCCATCTCGAAGGCCCACGAGGTGAGCAGATCGGCGGGCCACTGAAATCGATAGTTGCGATTCCGGAACGGAGAAAACTTCAGACCGCGCTCCCATCAGTGCTGCCCGCGACCGCAAACTGGCCGAAAGCGACGAGGCTTCGGGTCCGCCGCCGCTGGCGCGCGACAAACTCCGGCCCCTGATTGTTTGGCTGGCGGTGCGGACAACGCGCTGCACGACCAAGCAATTCCCAATAACAGGGAATCACCCGGAAAACCGCAGGAGTTAAGGCATGGAGGTCATGCGAAACGCACCGCAGCATAACGCTACGGCGCACGGCTTGATGAGCCGCCGGTGGTCCGGGTTTAGTTGACCCGGGCTTCGAAAACGTAGCCTTCGAGCGCCTTCTCGATCTGATCCCTCTTCCACGCCATGTCTGCCGGCAATGTGACTTCGACAAGCATGCCGCGTTTGCCGCCTGGCGTTGCGGTGACGGCAGCGCTGGCAGCACCGAAGGTCTCGTCGACAATCTGATCGACCAGGCGTTTCGCAGCGTCCGCGCGCAGATCCGGCTTGAAGATCTTGCCGACGCCGGTCACCGGAATCTTGTCGACGATGTAAATCTGCTTCGGCCACGCCGGACGTTCCGCGATCGCGCCTTCGGCGAAGCTGCGCAGTTCCTCGACGCTCGCCTGCGCGCCCGGCCGTAGCGAAACGTAGCAGACCGGCAGCTCGCCCGCGTAACGGTCCGGCTGGCCGACCGCCGCCGCCATTTCCACCGCCGGATGACGCTGGAACACATCCTCGATCATCAAGGGGTCGATGTTGTGGCCGCTGCGGATGATCAGGTCCTTGGCGCGGCCCGCGATGTACAGCCGGCCTTCCGTATCCGCATAGGCCAGATCGCCGCTGTCGAGGTATCCGTCGCGGTGGGCCTTCGCCTCGCCGCTGCGATAGCCCGGTGTCACCGTCGGCCCGCTGATCGTCAGCACGCCGATCTCGTTCGGCCCGCATTCGGCGCCGAGCGACCCGTCGGCATTGAACTTGCGGATCGCCACCTGCGTGTACGGCAGCCGGTAACCGACCGAACTGAGCACCGGCTTCGCGGCCGACGGCGCGATCGCGATCAAGCCGCCGGTTTCCGTCATGCCGAGGATTTCGTGCAGCGTCGTGTTCGTGAGCGCCTGGAATTGCTCCGCTACCGCACGCGGCGTCGACGAGGCGCCGACGAGGCTGAGCCGCGCGCTCGAAATATCGGCGTCGAGCGGCACGTTCAGCAGCGCACCGAGCGCCGTCGGCACGCCGCCGAGAATGGTGGCGCGATGCACCTCGACCAGCTTCCAAAAGTTTGTGATGACGGCGGGATTACGCAACCCGCCGGGCGTCAGCATCAGCAGGTTCCCTCCCGCCATGAACACGGACAGGCCGCAGACGATCGTTCCCGCGACGTGAAACAGCGGCAGGCCGCAGGTGAGAACATCGGTCTCGCGATAATCGAGCAGCACCGCGCCGCCGAATGCCGCGACGAGCTGATTGCGATGGGTATGCGCGACGAGCTTCGGCGCGCCTGTCGTGCCGCCGGTATGGAAATAGGCCGCGACGTCGTCGTCGCGTCGTACCTTCTCGACCTTGAGCGCATCACCCGACTGCGCCTGCAGGGCGACGGCGAGATTGATCACGCCATCCGGCGGGGCTTGCGTCGGCGGCGCCATCTGCACCAGCTTCACGCCGGGCAGCGCCGCCGCGACAGCAACGGCCTTTTCCCAGATGTCGAGTTGCGGGTGCGGGCCGAGCGCCACCAG
>JBEIPX010000420.1:0-3129 GCA_040376815.1 Bradyrhizobiaceae bacterium | reverse complement strand
AGGGCCGAGATTCGGCCTGATCCCGCGAGAATCGACAAAGGCGGACGAACCGAGGCGATGACGGACCAGGGCGACACCGAGACCATTTTCCTGCAGGAGCTTGGCCAGCGGGTCCGCACGATGCGGGCCCTGCGCGGCATGTCGCGCAAGGTGCTGGCGAAGGTCTCCGGCATTTCCGAGCGCTACATCGCGCAGCTCGAGAGCGGCAAGGGCAACGTCTCGATCGTGCTGCTGCGCCGCGTCTCGAACGCGATGGCGGCGCGGCTCGAAGATCTCATTCCATCGGCGGAGACCTCGCCCGAATGGGCGGTGATGCGCGATCTCGCCCGCAAAGCATCGCCCGCGCAAATTGCTCAAGCAAAGGACATTCTCTCCGGACATTCAGGCGCGGCCGCTTCGCATCACCTGCCGAAGGCCGGCATCGCACTGATCGGCCTACGCGGCGCAGGCAAGTCGACGCTCGGCCGGCTGCTCGCGAAAAAGATCGGCTGGAATTTCGTCGAACTCAACAAGGAGATCGAACGGCAGAACGGCCTCTCCGTCGCCGAGATCATCGCGCTCTACGGCCAGGAAGGTTTCCGCCGCATGGAGCAGGCAGCGCTGAATCATTTGCTCGCGCAGAACGAGCCGATCGTGCTCGCGACCGGCGGCGGCATCGTCTCCGAGCCGCTGACCTTTGATCTGATCCTGTCGTCCTTCCATACGGTGTGGCTGAAGGCCGAGCCGGAAGAGCACATGAACCGCGTGCGCAGCCAGGGTGACCTGCGGCCGATGGCGGACGACCGCTCGGCGATGCAGGAGCTGCGCACCATTCTGCTCAGCCGCGAACCGCTCTACGCGCGCGCCGCCGCACATGTCGACACCGCGCGGCTGAGTGTCGAGCAGGCGGCAAGCCGCTTGATCGAGTCGGTCATGCCGGTTTTGGCAAAAGCGGAACGTCCACGCGTCGTCGCGACGCGATAGGCCGCGATTCTAAAGATTTTCTGTCATCTCTTTCGTCATTGCCGGGCTTGACCCGGCAATCCATCTTTCTTCGGGGCTGTATTTTTAAGGTGGATCACCGGGTCAAGCCCGGTGATGACGAATTGAGAATGACGCACCGCATCAGGCTCGCGCTTGCTCCGCTTCTTTGTCAAACAGCCACGCGCCGGCATCCCTGTTGTTTGAGCGGCGCGGGCTCGCCGTGAAATGAATGAGGGGAGATGGAGCGCCGCTTGGCGCAACATCGGATTGTCTCGCGGCTCACCCCCGGCTTGCGACAGCCGAAGATGCGACCCGCGCTCGGCCTTGCGGCGCTCCATGCGCGGCGATTTCTGTCCGGGGGACCGTGCTTCCGGGGCGAGGACGATGAGGATGACCTCACCAGCAGACTGTCGTCCGCCTTCATCCAGCCCGCGTCCAGCCATCGAAGGCAGACTCCCGTAGTGGAGACGGACGGTGACCCCCGGCCTCCCGAGTCCGTGCTTACGAGGCACAGCCGCAGGCGCCGCATCCCGCTCCGCCCTCAGAACGTCTCCGGAAGACGCCCCTCGCGAACGAGACGCGCGCATCATAAGCGCGGTTCGGGTACCCGGGGATAACTCGGCGGCTAATTATTTTCGGGCAGCATTCGGGGCAGACGGCATTCGAGTCACACGATCAAACGCCGAGATGGCGCTCCAGCGTTTCCGGCTGCGATGACAGCGACGCCGGCGTTCCCTCGAACACCACCGCCCCCTTCGACAGCAACACCACGCGATCCGCGATCTTCGACAGGCTGCGAAAATCCTTGTCGACGACGATGGTCGCAACGCCTTCATCGCGAATGACACCGATCGTCGACCAGATGTCCTGCGCCACCATCGGCGCGAGACCTTCGGTCGCCTCGTCGATCAGGATCAGATCGGGATTGGTCATCAGCGCGCGGCCGATGGTGAGCATCTGCTGTTCGCCGCCGGAGAGCTGATGGCCACCATTGCTGCGGCGTTGATGCAGGCGCGGAAACAGCTGGAAGATGCGATCGAGCGTCCATGTGCAGCGGCCATCGATGGCGGGGCGCGCGGCCATCACCAGATTCTCGACGACGTTGAGCGAGCCGAAAACGCCGCGCCCTTCCGGCACGAACGCAACGCCGGCGCGGGCGATCACTTCCGGCGCCGCGCGCGCAATCTCGCGGCCGGCGAAACTGATTGAGCCCCGGCAATCGCCGACGAGTCCCATCAGCGAGCGCAGCAGCGTCGTCTTGCCCATGCCGTTGCGTCCGATCAGCGCGATCTGCTCGCCCTTCTTCACCTCGAGGTCGATGCCGTGCAGCACCTGGCTCGCGCCATAGAAGGCCGCGAGCTTCTCCGCCTTCAGCAAGACGCTCATGCCGCATCTCCATGCGCGCCGAGGTAGGCCGCGCGCACGGCCGGATCGGTGCGCACCTGCTGCGGCAATCCCGTAGCGATGACCTTGCCGTCCTGCATCACCGTCAACCGGTCCGCGAGCTGGAACACGGCGTCCATGTCGTGCTCGACGAGCAGCACGGCGTGGCCTTTCCGCAGCGATGCGATCAGCTCGATGATGCCGCGTGCTTCCTGAAGCCCCATGCCGGCGAGCGGCTCGTCGAGCAGGATGATGCGCGGACGCGTCGCCAGCACCATCGCGATCTCGAGCTGCCGCTGTTCGCCGTGGCTGAGCTGATTTGCCAGAATCGCGATGCGCGACGCGAGGCCGGTTCGCTCCAGTGCCGCGTTCGCGGCGGCGGTGACGTCAGGATCGGAAAACACATCGCCGAACATCCTCAGCGGTGCTTTCGCGTGCGCCTGCGCGGCAAGCCGGACGTTCTCGTACACGGTCGACTGCGCGAAGATGGTCGTCTTCTGATACGAGCGGCCGATGCCCTGCCTTGCGCGGCGCTCGACGCTATCGCGGGTGACGTCGTGATCGTCGAGCACGATCGAGCCCGCGCTTGCCGCCATGTCGCCTGACAGCAGATTGATCAGCGTCGACTTGCCGGCGCCGTTCGGGCCGATCACCGCATGGATTTCATCCTGATGCACATCGAGAGAGACATCCGCGACCGCGCGCAGGCCGCCGAACTGCTTCGACAGCGCGTTCGCACGAAGCGAGGCGGTGACGGGTGCAGCGTCACGCATGCTCCACCTT
>JBEIPX010000180.1:0-6367 GCA_040376815.1 Bradyrhizobiaceae bacterium | reverse complement strand
GAGCGTGACCGGAATTCTGATCATGTCGGGCGCGGCGTGGTTGCTGTCCTGGTACAAGCGCAACGCCGACAAGAATGCTACGCCTGCGGCCAATGGCGCCGATCTTGTGGGAGGCCGGCTATGAAGCTCCGTTTGCTCGCATTCGCCGTCGCGGCCGTCGCGGCTTTGGCTCCGGTTCGCGCTGAGGAGGTCGCAAGCCCCTCTTCACAATGCGACGTTCCTGCCTATCTATTGACCAGCGAGAGCACGCTGGCCAAGGTCGCCGCGGCCGTGAAGGGCACCAAACGACTCAGTATTGTGGTCGTCGGGACGAGATCGTCGTCCCTTCCGGGCGCGGATGGCGAAGCGTCGGCGTATCCCGCGCGGCTGCAAGCGATCCTGCGTGAGCGGCTAGCCGGTGTCAGTGTCGAGCTGTCGACGAGCCTCCTGCCCCGGAAGACCTCGGAAGAGGTTGCAGTAGGATTTGAGAAGCTCGTGGCGGAGCGGAAGCCGGATCTGGTTGTCTGGCAGACGGGCACTGTCGATGCGATCCGCACGACTGATCCAGAGGAATTCCGCACCGCCCTCGACGATGGTATCGCGATCCTGCAGAAGGCCGGGATCGATGTGGTGCTGGTGAATTTGCAATACAGTCCGCGTACGGACCTTGTCATGGCGGTGACGCCCTATATCGACAGCATGCGTGTGGTAGCGCAAAAGATGGATGTGCCGTTGTTCGATCGCTTCGCGATCATGCGTGACTGGCACGAAACGGGTGATTTCGATCTGTTCGCCACTCCGCAGGGTTCGGACCACGGACTGACGATGGCCAAGCGCGTTCACGAGTGCCTGGGTCAACTGATGGCGAAGTTCGTAATCGAGTCAGCTCATATCAATCCGGATGAACTGAAGGTCAAACGTTAATGTCTGCTCGTTGTTTTGCGTTCGAGATCAAGCCGCTCGCGGCGGCCGTGATTGCGCTGTCTGTTGCGTTCGCAGCGCCCGTGCTGGCGCAGAGCGCGGATTCGGCGGCGCAGAGCACAGGCGGTGGTGTGTCCGCGTCGGTCGATCCCAATGTGCAGAAGGGCGCGGCCGGCCGCGCCATCGATCGCGTAAAGGAAGCCGCCAAGGACGCTGCGAAGGGCGCGAGCGACATTTTCAGTCGCGTGCCGTGCGCAACGCCGAAATCGATGAAGTTCGAAGGCTCGCTGCCACGCATCGCCAGGAAGCTTGCTGCCGGTGAGCCGGTGACCATCGTCGCGTTCGGCTCGTCGTCGACGGCGGGCTATGGCGCAAGCTCGACGGCATTCTCCTATCCCAACCGTCTCGCCGATCAGCTGCGCCGGAAGTATCCGGAAGCTGACATCTCGATCCTCAATCAGGGCGTCGGCGGCGAGGATGGCCCGCAGATGATCGCGCGCCTCCAGAAGAGCGTGATCGACAATAACCCCGATCTCGTGATCTGGCAGCTCGGCACCAATACGGTCGTGCGCGGCGGGAACATCGACGAAACCGCCGACATCATCGAGCAGGGCGTGCAACGGTTGAAAGAAACCGGCGCCGACGTGGTGCTTGTCGATCCGCAATACGCGCCGGCAACGACTGCAAACCGTGAAGCCGACGCCAACAAGATGGTCGCCGTCATCAGGAAGGCGGCGAACAAGGTGAAGGTCGGGGTCTTCCCGCGCTTCGAAGTCATGCAGGAGTGGCACAAGGATCGCGCGCTGCCGATGGATCAGTTCGTGATCGCCGACGGCCTGCACATGAACGACTGGGGTTACGCCTGCTTCGCGCAGCTCCTCGGCGATACCATCATCAAGACCGTCGGCCAGGTGAAAGCCGGCGTCGAGGTGCCGTCGAACGTCATCATGTTCCGCCCGATGTAGGGATTGATCCTCATGGTGAGGAGCATCGCGATAGCGATGCGTCTCGAACCATGAGGCCTCTTCGAGACGCGATCCATTCGGATCGCTCCTCAGGATAAGGGGTCTGGTTTTTGACCGTTACGCCAGTGCCAGCGCGTCGGTTAGATCCGTGATCAGATCGTCGGCGTGTTCGAGCCCGGCCGAGAAGCGGATGAAGCCTTCACCGATCCCGAGTTCTGCCCGTGCCTCTGGCGTCAGCCGCTGATGCGTCGTCGTCGCCGGATGGGTGACGAGGCTTTTGGCATCGCCGAGGTTGTTCGAGATGCGCGAGAGCTTCAGGCCGTTGAGCGTGCGGAACGCTGCTGCCTTGCCGCCCTTCACCTCGAAACCCACCAGCGTCGAGCCGGCCCGCATCTGCTTCTTCACCAGTGCTGCCTGCGGATGATCGGCGCGGCCGGGATAGATCAGCCGTGAAATCTTCGGATGTGTCGCCAGCACATCGGCGACACGCGCCGCGGTTTCGGTCTGCTGTTTGACGCGGATCGCGAGCGTTTCCAGTCCCTTCAGCAGCACCCACGCGTTGAACGGCGACATCGATGGGCCGGTCTGCCGCAGGAAATTATGGATGTGCTCCTGAATGAACTGCTCGGACGACAGGATCACGCCGCCGAGACAGCGGCCCTGGCCGTCGATGTGCTTGGTCGCTGAGTACACGACCACGTCGGCGCCGAGCGTGAGCGGGCTCTGCCAGATCGGCGTGGCGAATACGTTGTCGACCACGAGCCGCGCGCCGCCCTTGTGAGCGATCTCGGCGATCGCGCCGATGTCGAGCACGTCGAGCGTCGGATTGGTCGGGCTTTCGAGGAAACACGTTTTGGTGTTCGGCCGCATGGCCTTCTGCCACTGATCGAGATCGAGCCCGTCGACGAGCGTCGACTGGATGCCGTAACGCGGCAGCAGGTCTTCCACCACGTAACGGCACGAGCCGAACAGCGCTTTCGCGGCAACGACGTGATCGCCGGACTTGAGCGGTGCAAGGATCGCGGTGGTGACGGCAGCCATGCCGGTCGCCGTCGAGCGCGCGGCTTCCGCCCCTTCGAGCTCGATCATCCGCCGCTCGAACATCGCAGTGGTCGGATTGGAGAAGCGCGAATAGAGAAAACCGGCTTCCTCGCCCTTGAAGCGCGCTTCGCATTGCTCGGCGCTGTCGTAGACGAAGCCCTGCGTCAGGAACAATGCTTCGGACGTCTCGCCGAATTCGGAGCGCAAGGTGCCGCCATGCACGAGGCGGGTTTCCGGGCGATAATTGCGGGCAGCGGCGTGAGGGTTCTTGACCTGCGACATGTGACCTCCATCGTGACCCTCCTGGAAAAAGGTCACAAAAAACCGGCCTGGAAAATTTCCACAGGCCGGGATCACACTGGTCCCCGGCCTGTTTAGCGACTTATTTAACGTGGCTGCAAGCCGGCCGGCTCAAATCACCACGGGATAAGTGGCATCCATAAAGTGTCGCGGCCTTTCCGTCAAGAAGGGCTTCAGATAACCAAAATGGGCCTTTTTCGCCACGTCGGACGTGGCCAGAGGAGCGTCAAGTGCCGTTCTCACTCGCCCCCGATGCCGAGGGAATTTTGCCCGATCGTATGATCGCGGCGATGACGGATGCTGGCTTGATCATTCCCGAGTATCCGTTCGTCGAGAGTCAAATTCAACCGGCGAGCCTCGATCTGCGGCTCGGCTCCACGGCCTATCGCGTGCGCGCAAGCTTTCTGCCAGGCCCCGGTATGACGGTCGCCGAGCGCATCGACGAATTGAAGCTGCACGAGATCGATCTCTCCGATGGCGCGGTGCTGGAGACGAATTGCGTCTACATCGTGCCGCTGCTGGAGAGCCTTGCGTTGCCGCCGGAGATCATTGCGGCCGCCAATCCGAAAAGTTCGACCGGGCGTCTGGACGTGTTCACGCGCGTGATTGCGGACGGCACTCGCCGCTTTGACATGATCGGCGGCGGCTATCATGGTCCGCTCTATGCCGAGATTAGCCCGAAGACGTTTCCCGTGTTGCTGCGTGAAGGCTCTCGCCTGTCGCAGGTTCGCTTCCGCGTTGGCGAAGCGCGGCTCAACGATGATGAGCTGAATGCACTACATGCGGCTGAGCGGCTGGTCGATATCGACGATGCAGACTTGACTGGCGGCGTTGCGTTCAGCGTCGATCTCTCCGGCGATAATGCGACTGGTTTGGTCGGCTACCGTGCCAAGCGCCATACGGGTGTGGTCGACATCGATCGCCGTGGCGGATATTCGGTCGACGAGTTCTGGGAGCCGATCGCAGCGCGGCCCGATCGCACGCTCATTCTCGATCCGGGCGAGTTCTATATTCTCGCTTCAAAGGAAGCCGTGCAGGTGCCGCCGGACTTCGCGGCCGAGATGGTGCCGTTCGATCCGCTGGTCGGCGAATTTCGCGTGCACTACGCGGGCTTCTTCGATCCGGGATTCGGCTATGCCGGTGCAGGCGGGCAGGGTTCGCGCGGCGTGCTGGAAGTGCGTTCGCGCGAAGTGCCGTTTATTCTCGAGCACGGCCAGATCGTCGGCCGGCTCGTCTACGAGAAGATGCTGTCGCGCCCCGACGCACTCTACGGCCAGCGCATCGGTTCGAATTATCAGGCGCAGGGCCTGAAGCTGTCGAAGCACTTCCGGGTGTAGGGAGCCTTCGTCATCACCGGGCTTGACCCGGTGATCCATCTTTTTTGCGAGACGAATCTTCAAAAGAAGATGGATGCCCGGATCAAGTCCGGGCATGACGAAATTCGTGTTCAGCTTGCGCTCGCGAGCTGCCCCAGCACGTCGCGCGTCAACCCCTGTAACAGATCGAGCTTGTATCCCGTCATCGGCAACGGCTTCGCACCCTGTACTGACTGTGCGGCCGCGGCTTCGATCGTCACGTTGTTTGCGGCTTTGCCTTCGAGCGCGGCCTCAACGTTCGTGAGCCGCAGCGGCACCGGTGCGATGCCGCCGATCGCAATACGGGAAAATTTGAATGCGCCGCCTGCGATCACCGCACGCGCGACGATCTCAACCAGCGGCCACTCGGCGTAGCTGCGGCTGATGGCGCGTTTATAGACCGCGCGTTCGTCCGCAAGCGGCGAGGGCAGATCAATGCTCTCGATCACCTCGTCTGGTCGCAGCAGGTGGTCGGTGCGGCCATTCGTGCCGTCGCCGAGCAACGCCGGAATCGCGAGTGCCTGACGCTGGTTCGTCGTCACCGTCGCATCATAGGCAAGCAGCGCTGCCGCGAGCGTCGAGGGATGCGGCGCGATGCAGGGACCGAGGTCGAACGCGACGTGGTAAAGATGGTTGCCGTCGCGCGCCGGACAATCGCTGCCGCCCTTCTTCAGGCACGACCAGTGCGGGCTGCGATAGTACCAGCAGCGCGAATGCTGGGCGAGATTGCCACCGATGGTCGCCGCGTGCCGCACCTGCGGGGTCGCGAGGCCGCCTGCCGCCGCCGCAAGACCGGGATAGGCATCGGCGATCTTCTCGTCGCGAGCGATGGCCGCGATGGTGGTGGCCGCGCCGATCTTTGCCGCGCCGGCTGCGTCCCACGCGATGGTCTGCATCGCCTGCGACGGCTTGAGGTCGACCAGCGGTCCGCGCGAGATGCCGCTGCGGCGGCGCTCGGAAATGTCGGTGCCGCCGGCGCGGAATTCGTTGACTGACTCGCTCACTGACTTGGCGACCTCGCTCATGCGGCGCTCCTCTGCTTCAGGAGTTGCACCAGCCGGTCGGGCCGGATCGGCAGTTCGTAGGAGCGGATGCCGATGGCGTTGCGGATCGCGTTGGCGATCGCCGGCGACGTCGGGACCGTCGCGACCTCGCCGATGCCGACGCTGCCGCCGAGCACATGCTCATAGCCCTTCTCGTCGAAATGCACGTCCATCAGCGGCGTGTCGCCGATACCGGGGATGCGGTAATCCTCCAATCCGCCGGTCAGGATGTCGCCACGGTGCGGATCGACCTCGCGCGCTTCGTAGAGCGCATAGCCGATGCCCTGGATGATCGAACCCGTCGCCTGATTGCGCGCCAGTTCGGGTGCGGCGATCTTGCCGATCGCAAGGCCCGAATGAACGCTGACGACGCGCACATGGCCGAGCCAGGTGTCGACCTCGACTTCCACCACCTGAACCGAACTTGGCACACCGGCGCCGGCCGCGATGTTGGAGAATTTGCGCAGCATCCAACCGAAGATGATGCCGATCAGCCCCGCATCCTTCAGCGGCGAGCGAACGCCCGGTGCCGTCGGCTTGCTGTCCTCGGGGCGCTCCGCCGAGACGCGGATGTTTCCCGAGGCCGCGATCAGGTCGCGCCATGGCGCGTTCGAGCCCGGCAGCTGCTGCGCGCTCTGCGTAATCGCGGCTTTCAGTTTCTCGACCGCGAGCAAGGTTGGTGGCACGACGGAGGCCGTCGTGCGGCTGCCACCCGAGGCCGGACCTTCCGGCAGCTTGCTATCGCCGATGCGAACGTCGATCT
>JBEIPX010000005.1:0-20437 GCA_040376815.1 Bradyrhizobiaceae bacterium | reverse complement strand
GATCTCGCGCTCGGCTTCCGCTTGCGAGCAGATGCGCGCAGGCCCGGATGCGCCGCCGCGCCGCGCGAGATCAGGCAACCGTTCCAGCGCCTCGCGCGCTCCGCCATAACGATTGATCAGCGCGCGAAAGGTCCGTGGCCCGACATTGTCGGAACGGATCAGCCGCAGCCAGTCGACGCGCTGCGCGTCGGTGAGACGAAGGCCGGTTTGGTGCGGTTGATCCACGCGGGCTCCCGGAAGGACGGGAAGTTTGGCGCGAGCGGGCTACCGGAGTCAGGTCCGAAAAACTGCCATTGCGATGGCCGCAACGCTGGTCAGCGCGGCAATGCCCACAGGAAAAGAGCGGTGGCGGCGAAGCCGAGCACGGTGCGCGCCGCGTGCAGGCTGCCCGAGCGCTCGATCAGCGCGCGCGTGGGCGGCCCGGCAGTCGCCGGATCGGTTGCCGTGATGAGGGCGATATGTCCGGCGAGCATGATGTCACCCCTTTGCGCCAATCTTGCCCTCGGTACCGTTCATCAGGCGCGAGATGTTGGCGCGATGCGCGAACCAAAGCAGCAGCGTCAGCCCGCCGAACAGGATGGCGAGCGCGGTGTGGTGCTGCCACAGCAGAAACGCGGGTGTCAGCGCGGTGGAGACCAGCGCTGCCAGCGACGAGTAGCGGAAGATCAGCGCCACCGCGAGCCAGATGGCGCACAGCGCGAGCGCCGCCGGCCAGAACAGGCCGAGCAGGACGCCGATATAGGTCGCGACGCCTTTGCCGCCGTTGAATTTCAGCCACACCGGGAAGAGGTGGCCGATGAAGGCGCCGAAGCCTGCGGCCATCGCCGCATTCGGGCCGCCGAGATAAATGCCGGCGATGACGACGGCGACCGTGCCTTTCAGTGCATCACCGAGCAAGGTTCCCGCAGCGAGTGCCTTGTTGCCGGTGCGCAGCACGTTGGTTGCGCCGATGCTGCCGGAGCCGATGGTGCGGATGTCTTGCGTGCCCGCGAGTCTCGTCAGCACGAGTCCGAACGGAATCGAGCCGAGCAGGTAACCGAGGATCATGGCCGCGATAATGGAGAGAGTCATGACGGCTCGCTTTCTTTGCGCACGGTCTCGTCCGAAAACCGGTTCCCACCCTCGGGTCGCGCAAACTTGCCCAAGGGCATGCTTTTCGGGATCATGCGTCAGACCAACTCGAATACCGTCCGTCCGCCAACGATGGTGCGCACCACGCGGCCAGAGAACTTCGCCTCGTCGAACGGCGTATTCTTGCATTGTGACTTGAGGTCGGCGGGGTCGAGCACCCACGGCACGTCGGCGTCGATGACGATCACGTCGGCCGGCGCACCGGGCCGCAGCGTGCCGCCCTGAAGGTTGAGCAATTCGGCGGGGCGGGTCGACATGGCGCGGATCAGCGTTTTTAGATCGAGTTCACCCGAATGCATCAGCCGCAGCGCTGCGGGCAGCATGGTCTCGATGCCGATGGCGCCGGGAGCAGCCTCTGCGAACGGCAGCCGCTTGGTCTCGACGTCCTGCGGATTGTGATCCGACATGATCACGTCGATCAGTCCCGATGCCAGCGCCTCGACCAGCGCCGCGCGGTGAGTTTCGGTGCGCAACGGCGGCGCGAGTTTCAGGAACGTGCGGTAGGGGCCGATGTCGTTTTCGTTCAGGGTCAGGTGATTGATCGAGGCGGACGCGCTGACGCGCAACCCGGCATCGCGCGCGCGTTTGAGAATCTCGAGCGAGTCGATGCAGGTGAGGGAGGCGGCATGATAGCGCCCGCCGGTCAGCGCCGTGAGGCGAATGTCGCGCTCGAGCATCACTGCTTCGGCGGCGGCGGGGATCCCCATGAGGCCGAGGCGGGCGGCGAACTCGCCCTCGTTCATGACGCCTTCGCCGATCAGGTTCCTGTCTTCGGTGTGATGCACGATCAGCGCATCGAAATCGCGGGCGTAGGTCAGCGCGCGGCGCATGACCTGTGCGTTGGCGATGCTTGAAAGGCCGTCGGTGAAGGCGACTGCGCCAGCGGCTTTCAGGAGACCGATCTCGGTCATCTCCTCGCCACGCAGGCCCTTGGTCAGCGCCGCCATCGGATGGATGTTGACGATCGCGGTGTCGCGCGCTCGCCGCAGCACGAAATCGACGGTCGCGGAATTGTCGATCGCGGGCGAGGTGTCCGGCTGGCAGATGATGGTGGTGATGCCGCCGGCGGCGGCGGCCTGGCTCGCGGACGCAAACGTCTCGCGGTAGCCCGCGCCCGGCTCGCCAATGAAGGCGCGCATGTCGATCAGGCCGGGAGCGACGATCTTGCCGCTGCAATTGACGATGTCGGTGCCTTCCGGCACGCCGGCCGCACCGATGCCGCGCCGCGCATCGCGAACGACTCCGTCGGCGATCAGCACATCGGCCACGCTGTCGAGGTCGCGCGACGGATCGATCACGCGGGCGTTGGCGAGCAGGATCGGGCGGCGGTCAGTCAGCATCTAGTGTCCCAGTTTTCGCGTTCGTAACCCCTTAGCCGCGCGCTCTTCCATGAACGCGAAAACCAAGGGACACTAGCAAATTATAAATTCCAGTGTGCTTTGAAGGCGAAGTTCCGAACTCACTTGCCGCGACGCTGTCGGAACTTCGCCTTCGGCACACTGGTTACGCATTGGGCAAATTCCTCGCCAGCGCTTCAAGGACGGCCATGCGCACGGCAACACCCATTTCCACCTGTTCGCGGATCAGCGATTGCGCGCCGTCCGCCACCATCGAGTCGATTTCCACGCCGCGGTTCATCGGGCCGGGATGCATCACGAGCGCATCGGGCTTGGCGTAGGCGAGTTTCTTCTGGTCGAGACCGAAGTAGTGAAAGTATTCGGTCGAGGAGGGCACGAACGAGCCGTTCATGCGCTCGCGCTGCAAGCGCAGCATCATGACGATATCCGCGCCGTTGAGCCCCTCGCGCATGTCGCGCGCGACCTCGACGCCCATGCGCTCGATGCCCGGCGGCAGCAACGTGGAGGGGGCGACCACACGCACGCGCGCGCCCATGGTGTTGAGCAGCAGAATGTTGGAACGCGCGACGCGTGAATGCATGACATCGCCGCAGATGGCGATGACGAGGCCGTCGAGCCGCCCCTTGTTGCGGCGAATGGTGAGTGCGTCCAGCAGCGCCTGGGTCGGATGCTCGTGCGCGCCGTCACCGGCGTTGATGACGGAGCCATCGACCTTGCGCGCAAGCAGTTCCACCGCGCCGGATGCGTGATGGCGCACCACCAGGATATCCGGGTGCATCGCGTTCAGCGTGATCGCCGTGTCGATCAGGGTCTCGCCCTTGCGGGTCGACATCGACGAGACCGACATGTTCATGACGTCGGCGCCGAGTCGCTTGCCGGCGATTTCGAACGAGGATTGGGTGCGGGTCGAGGCTTCGAAGAATAGGTTGACCTGGGTGCGGCCACGCAAATTGGTGCGCTTCTTGTCGACCTGGCGGTTCAGTTCGACGAATTCTTCGGAGAGGTCGAGGAGGCCGGTGATATCGGCAACGGAAAGCCCCTCGATACCCAGCAAATGCCGGTGACCGAGGACGAAGGTCGATTTCTGGGCGGAGGTCATTAAAGCGAAAGCTATAGGAGCATGGGCCTAGCGGGGCAAGGCCGAATTCCCGCCTCGTGCACCTGTCCCCAGCCTGTCGCCGCGCAAGGTAAATGTGCGGAAACCGTGGCGGATGGAATGGTTTGCGGTAAGGTGCGCCATCGTTTCATTTGCGCATGTTTCGAGCTGATTTCGATGCCCAAGCTGTTGCCAAGGTTGTTGTCAGGGTTCCTTCTGGCCGTAATGGTGCTCCTCTCCGCCGGGATGGGAACGGCCTTTGCGGACAAGCGACGGGCGCTTGTGATCGGGAATGATCGCTATCCGAACTTGCCGGCGACCGGCCAACTGCAAAAGGCAGCGAATGATGCGGACACGATCGCGGCTTCGCTGAAGGCACTCGGTTTCGAGGTGATCGTCGGGACCAACCTCGGCCGCCAGGGCATGATCGACAAGCTTGCCGAACTGACGTCGCGGCTTGAGCCGGGCGATACCGCAGCCTTCTTCTTTGCCGGACACGGGGTGGCGATCGGCGGCGTCAACTACCTCTTGCCAAGCGATGTTCCTGCGGTGGCGGAGGGCGCGGAAGCGCGCGTGCGCGGTGCCTCGCTCTCCGAGCCCGAGATCATCTCCGAACTCCAGGCGAAGGCGGTGCGGGTGGCGCTGCTCGTGATCGACGCCTGCCGTGACAATCCGTTTCCGCGCACTGCCGGCCGCTCGCTCGGCGGCACGCGTGGCTTGACCGACGCCAAGCCTGCGCGCGGCGTTTTCACCATTTACTCCGCCGGCATCGGGCAGAGTGCGCTCGATCGTCTAGGCCCGGACGATACGGCGAAGAACTCGGTCTTTACCCGCATCTTCGCCGAACAGATGATGCGGCCGGGAATGCATCTGGGCGATTTGGCTGTCGAGGTGCGCGAGCGCGTGGCGGTACTGGCGCTCAAAGCCAAGGACGAGCGAGGGCAGGCGGTCGCGCACGAGCAGACCCCGGCCTATTACGACCAGACGCTCGGCCGGATTTTTCTGGCGGGTCCGGCGCCGGCCGCGGCAAGTTTCCAGCCGGCACCGGCACCGGCTCCCGTCGCTGCGCCACCACCCCCGCCGCCACCGTCGCCACCGCAGCAACAGCAAGCCGCGATCTCGCCACCGCCAGCCGCGATCGCGCGTTCCCCGCGTCCGAGTTCGCCGGGCGAGCGTTGCGCGCGTAACGGTGCCGACCTCTATTGCGTCAGTTCGATGCTGCAATCGCAATTCGGCAATACTTACGGCCCTGCTAATCTGTTCAGCGGCGGGCAGTCGGTGGCGTGGGTCGAGGGGCGATCCGGGCAGGGGATCGGCGAATGGGTCGTGGTCGAGTTCGACGGGCTGCGCAATGTGGACGCCATTCAGGTGCGCACCGGTTACCAGAAGAGTGCCGACATCTTCTACAAGAACAGCCGCGTGCGGCAGTTGCGCGCCGAGTTCTCCAGCGGGCAGACGATGACGCTGCGGCCGACTGACGACATCACCGTGGAATCGTTCCGGGTCGACCCGCCGATCAAGGCGCACTGGGTCAAGTTCACGATCGAGGCTGTTTATCCCGGCAACAAATACACCGACACCGCGATCGGCAAACTGAACGTGCAGTCGCGGCCGGCGCAATGATCCGGATAGTCGTCGCTGCCATCCTGACCGGCCTGATGTTGTCGCAGGCTTCAGCGCAGTCGCCCAAACCAGCGCCGTCAAGCTTGCCCGGCGGTTTCGTTTACTTGCGCGATGTCGATCCGAGCATCATTCAGGACATTCGTTACGCGGGCAGCAACAACTTCGTCGGGCGGCGGCTCGCCGGCTATGACGCACCCGAGTGCGTGGTCAAGCAGCAAGTCGCAACCGCGCTGGTGAAGGTGCAAGCCGATCTCAAGACAAAGGGCCTGTCGCTGAAGATGCTCGATTGCTACCGGCCGGCGCGGGCCTCGCGCGACATGGTGGCATGGGCCAACGACGGTAAGGAGACGCCCGAGCAGAAGCGTTATAATCCGAAGCTGAACAAGCGCGATCTGTTCAAGCTCGGTTACATCGCCGCCTATTCAGGTCACTCGACCGGAGCCGCGGTCGATCTCACCGTGGTCGAACTCTCCGCCGACAACTCTGCTGCATTCGATCCCAAGGCCGACTACGCGGACTGCACCGCACCTGCCGCCAGGCGCGCGCCGGAAGGCAGCGTCGACATGGGCACCGGTTACGACTGTTCCGATGCGAGGTCGCACACGGCTTCTCCCGCGATCACCGCCGAGCAACGCAAGTGGCGGCAAACGCTGATCGCTGCGATGAGCAAGCAGGGCTTCGCCAACTATGCGAAGGAGTGGTGGCACTTTTCGATTCCTGGTGCCGGCGCGCAGGCCTACGATTTTCCGATCGCGCGCACGAAATAGCCTTACACCGGAGATCTGTTCTATTTTGAGAATGATCTGATGGGAAAACCGGTGCCCACTTTTCCGGATCATTCTCCCACGAGGCCGATGATCACCGGCATCAGTATCGCGGCGACGATTGTTTGCAGCGCGATGATTTGCGCGAGGATCGGCGCATCGCCGCCCATCTGCCGCGCCAGCACGTAGGAGTTCGATGCTGCGGGGACTGATGACGAGCAGGCGACGACGGCAAGGTTGACGCCGGACAGGCCGAACAGCAGCGCGATGCCGATCGCGAATGCCGGCATCACCGCGAGCTTGAGCAGAACCGTCAGCACCACCGCGGGACGCGGCCGCACGAGGCTTTCGAGATGCAAGCCCGCGCCGACCACGAGAAGGCCGACCGCCAGCGATCCCTTGCCGAGCGCATCCGCCGTTTCGCCGATCGCCTGCGGAATGGGAATTTTCAGCAGACTGAGCACGAGGCCGATGACGCATGCCCAGATGAACGGATTGCGCGCCACGGCCGCGAGAACCTGCGGCCACGACAGCCGCCGCGGCGAGGCATAGCGCGCCAGCACCAGCACGTTGATGACGTTCAAGAGCGGGATCATCGCCACCATGGCGACGCCGGCGAGCGCGAGGCCGATGTTACCGTACAGGCTGCCGGCGACGGCGAGCGCGATGTAGGTCTGCCAGCGGGTCGCGCCCTGAAAGATCGACGTGAAGGTGGGGCCGCTGATGCCGTTGCGCACGAACAGCGGGCGCAGCACCAACAGCAGGGCAGACATCGAAAGGACCGCGAGGATCAGTGCAGCGGCAACCTCGCCGTAAGGCACGCTCGCGAGATCCGCGCGCGCCAGCGTCATGACCAGAAGCGCCGGAAACAGAACGTAATAGGTAAGCTGTTCCATGCCGGTCCACTGCGCATTCTCCTTCAGGAGCCAGCGCTTCAGGCAATAGCCGAGCACGATCAGCAGAAAGACAGGGACGAGGGCGTTGAAGACGGCGAGCATGGTCAGTTTTCTTGATTCTGGCGAAGTGTCGCGAGGCGATCGAGTGCGCCCTGCAGAATGAAGATCGCGGCGTGCTCGTCGATGACCTTCGCACGCTTGGCGCGGCTGACATCGTTGGCGATCAGCTCGCGCTCGACGGCGGATGTGGAGAGCCGCTCGTCCCACAGGCCGATCGGCAAGTCGCTGAGGCGGGCGAGGTTACGGGCGAACGCGCGGGTCGACTGCGCGCGCGGGCCCTCAGTGCCGTCCATGTTGATCGGCAGGCCGAGTACGATGCCCACCGCATTGCGCTCAGTGGCGAGCGACAGCAACCGCGCGGCGTCCTGCGTAAACTTCGTGGTCTGTATGGTCTCGACGCCGGTCGCCAGCTTGCGATCCGGATCGGACACCGCGACGCCGATGGTCTTGGTACCGAGGTCGAGGCCGATCAGTGCGCCGCGCGCGGGCCAGATCGCGGCGACTTCGATTAGAGGGAGGATGGGCGCGGGCATCGGCTTCGCTTAACATGCGCTGCCGATGAGTCCCAATACTGAAAGCGGCGAAGATGGATACGCTCACCTGGTTCGGCCTGTTCGCCGTCACCGCAATGCTGGTCTGCTATGCGCTGGAAGACCGGAGCCATTGGTATGTTCTGGCGTTCGCCGGCGCGTGCGCGCTCGGCTCGATCTACGGCTTCCTGCAAGGGGCGTGGCCGTTCGGCGTGGTCGAAGCGATCTGGGCCGTAGTCGCGTTGCGGCGCTGGCACGGCGTGCGGATGGCGCTGGCCTAGGCTTTCGCCGCTTTCCGCTGCCGTCCGGTTGCAGTCTTGCTCACGAGATCGCGCAGCGCCAGCACCGCCGGCGAAATCTCGCCGTCCCGCCAAACCAGCGGTGTGACGATGCGCGCCTGCGCATCGGGAATGCGGTTTCGACGCACGCGCGCCTGCGGCATCGTCTCAAGCACCGCCTCCGGCATCAGCGCGATGCCCGCGCCCGCGGCCACGCAGGCGACGATCGCGTGGTAGGAGCTGAATTCGAGTACGCGCAATCCGGCGAGGCTCTCGCGCTTGAGCCAGCGTTGCAGCACGCGGCGATAGGCACAGCCCTGCGGGAAGGCGATGACGCTCAGGCCGTCCGCGTCGCGCGGCTTCGCGATCGGCGGATGGTCGAGGCTCGAGATCACCATCAGCCGTTCGCGGAAAACAGGCAGGTGGGCGAGCGTGCGGTTCGGCGGCGGTTCGGCGATAAAAGCCGCATCGAGCTTCCGGTCCGAAATGGCAGCGACCAGTTCATCGTTGGTGCCGGTGGTAAGTTCGAGGCGCACATCGGGATATTGTCGATGGAAGGCCGCGAGCAGTTCAGGCAGGCGGCTGGCGGTCGTGCTCTCCAGCGCGCCGAGCTTGAGGCTGCCGCGCGGCGCGGTGCCGGTGAGCGCCTGCCGGGCCTCCTCGGAGAGACCGATCAGCCGTTCCGCATAGCCGAGCAGGAGTTCGCCGCTCGGTGACAGGTGCAGACGCTGGCGGGTGCGATGGAACAGTGGAATGCCGACGGTTGTTTCCAGCTGCTTGATGCGGGTCGTGATGTTCGACGGCACGCGGTGCAGCTTTTGCGCAGCCTTGACGATGCCGCCTTCGTCGACGACGGCCTTGAAGATTTGCAGATCGGCGAAGTTCATCGGCGTGCTCCGTTCTGAAAACGAGAATAATATGTTCTCATATATTCAGTTTTCAGGAAATCGTTTGGAAATTACACTCGGCAGTACGGAATGCAAGCCACGCCCTTTCGGGGCTGGCTTGCCGAAAATCCCGCAGTATCGTGTGCCGCCTTGGCGACCCGCGCTGCCCCCGTGAACAAGGAATGTGACCATGTGGCCCGACCGCAGACTGCTCGACCTCTTCAAGATCGGCGTGCCGATCGTTCAGGCGCCGATGGCCGGTGTGCAGGATGCGGATATCGTGATCGCTGCCTGTGAGGGCGGCGCGCTTGGTTCGCTGCCGTGCGCGATGCTGTCGGTCGAGAAGGCGCGCGAGCAGATGCAGATCATACGCCAGCGCGTCACGGCGCCGGTGAACATGAATTTCTTCACCCACAAGGGCGCCGATCCCGATCCGGTGCAGGAGGCGGCGTGGAAAAAGCGGCTCGCGTCCTATTACAAGGAGCACAGCATCGATCCGGCGGCACCGGTTCCGTTCCAGAACCGGGCGCCGTTCGATGGCGCGATGTGCGAACTGGTCGAGGAGCTGAAGCCCGAGGTCGTGAGCTTCCATTTCGGTCTGCCGGACAGGGCGCTGCTCAATCGCGTCAAGGCGGCGGGTGCGGTCGTGATCGCCTCGGCGACGATCGTGCGCGAGGCGCAGTGGCTCGAAGACAACGGCGCCGATGCGATCATCGCGCAGGGCGCGGAAGCCGGCGGCCATCGCGGCATGTTCCTTACCGAGAGCGTCGCCTCGCAAATCGGCACCTTCGCGCTCGTCCCGCAGATCGTGGACGCAGTGCGTGTGCCGGTGATCGCGGCGGGCGGCATCGCCGACGGGCGCGGCATTGCCGCCGCCTTTGCGCTCGGCGCCGCGGGTGTGCAGATCGGCTCGGCCTATCTGCGCTGCCCGGACTCGAAGGTGAGCGCGGTCGGCCGCGCGGCGCTGAACGAGGCGGCGGATGACGCGACGGTCATCACCAATGTCATGACCGGGCGGCCGGCGCGGGGCATCGCCAACCGGTTGATGCGCGAGGTCGGACCGCTTTCGGCGGATGCGCCCACGTTCCCGCATGCGGCGACGGCGCTTGCGCCGCTGAAGGCAGCGGCGGAGAAGGCCGGAAAGGCTGATTTCACCAACCTCTGGTCCGGGCAGGCGCAAGCGATGGCGCGGGAAACGCCCGCTGCCGACCTGACCCGCGCCCTGGCGGCCGCCGGGCTGCACCGGCTGACGCAGATGGCCGTCAATTAGGCGGATTTGGCGAGCGATTTCAGTCCCGTTTTACGGATCGATGCGCTATAGGGCGGGCGGAATCGAATTCAGCCCGTCGAGCCATTATTATGTCAGTCGATGCAGCCACCACCCGCCGGATCGCCCATCTGGCCCGGATCGCGATCAAGGACAGCGAGGTCGAGCACCTGACGGGCGAGATCAACGCCATGCTGGCGTTCGTCGAGCAGCTCCAGGAGGTTGACGTCGAGGGCGTCGAGCCGATGACCTCGGTCACGCCGATGGCGATGAAGAAGCGCGCCGACGTGGTCAATGATGGCGAGATGCCGGACGCGGTGCTGGCGAACGCGCCGGAGACGGCGGATCACTTCTTTCTGGTTCCCAAGGTGGTCGAGTAACACGCGAGCGGATCGAGAGATCGCCGAGAGACTGTAATGTGCATTCTCTGCAACGACGATGCGGCCTATGAGGCTTACATGGCGTATTTGGACGCCATGCGGAAGCAGGGCGCGGCTGCCGATCCAGGCAAAGCCGATCTTGATAAGGCGATGGATGCGGCGCTCGATGCGATGATGGCGAATGCCAAGGTTGAGGACAACGCGCTCTCCGTTCACTACCCGTCCGGCTCCGCGCCCGCGCGCAAGCCCAACACGCCGACCAAGCCTCCAAAGAATCCTTTCTCCTGTGATCCGGTTGATGAATGACTGATCTGACGTCACTGACCCTTGCCGAAGCGCGCGATGCGCTGGCGACAAAATCCATCACGTCGGCTGAACTGACCGACGCGCATCTCGCGGCGATGGAGAAGGCGCGCGTGCTCAATGCTTACGTGCTCGAAACGCCTGAGCAAGCGCGGGCGATGGCAAAGGCTGCCGACGCGAAGATCGCCAAGGGTGACGGCGGGCCGCTCGGCGGCATCCCGCTCGGTATCAAGGATCTGTTCGCGACCAAAGGCGTGCGGACCACCGCGTGCTCGAAAATCCTCGGTGACTTCAAGCCGCAGTATGAATCGACTGTCACCTCGCAGCTCTGGCGCGACGGTGCGGTGATGCTCGGCAAGCTCAACAATGACGAATTCGCCATGGGCTCGTCGAACGAGACCTCATGCTTCGGGCCGGTGATCAATCCGTGGCGGCGCAACGGCTCGGATGCGAAACTCGTACCGGGCGGCTCGTCCGGCGGATCGGCGTCGGCAGTGGCGGCAAATCTTTGTTTGGGCGCGACGGCGACCGACACCGGCGGTTCGATCCGCCAGCCCGCGTCCTTTGCCGGCATCGTCGGACTGAAGCCGACCTATGGCCGCTGCTCGCGCTGGGGGATCGTTGCGTTTGCGTCTTCGCTCGATCAGGCAGGCCCGATCGGCAAGACCGTGCGCGACACCGCGATCCTGATGCGCTCGATGGCGGGACACGATCCGAAGGACACGACATCGGTCGATCTGCCGGTGCCGGACTACGAGAAGGCGCTCGGCAAGTCGGTCAAGGGCATGAAGATCGGCATTCCGAAAGAATACCGTCTCGACGGCATGCCGGAGGAAATCGAGAAGCTCTGGACGCAGGGTATCGCCTGGCTGAAAGCGGCAGGCGCCGAAATGATCGACGTTTCGCTGCCGCATACGAAGTACGCGCTGCCGGCGTACTACATCGTTGCGCCAGCGGAGGCCTCAAGCAACCTCGCGCGCTATGACGGCGTTCGCTATGGCAAGCGCGTCTCCGGCCGCAACATCATCGAAATGTACGAGAACACCCGCGCCAAGGGTTTCGGGGCGGAGGTCCGCCGCCGCATCATGATCGGTACCTATGTGCTCTCGGCCGGCTACTACGACGCGTATTACCTGCGCGCGCAGAAGGTCCGCACCCTGATCAAGAAAGACTTCGAGGACTGCTTTGCACAAGGCGTGCAGGCGATGCTGACGCCGGCGACGCCGTCGGCGGCGTTCGCGATCGGCGAGAAGGGCGGCGCCGACCCGGTCGAGATGTACCTCAACGACATCTTCACGGTGACCGTGAACATGGCAGGCCTTCCCGGCATCGCCGTGCCGGCAGGCACCGACGTGCAGGGGCTGCCGCTCGGGCTGCAGCTGATCGGCCGCCCGTTCGAGGAAGAGACGCTGGTCTCGCTCGGCGAGGTGATCGAGCAGGCAGCGGGGCGCTTCACACCGGCGAAGTGGTGGACGTGAGCGTGCCGCCGGACGCGTTAACCCTGTTGGTTCGCGTACCTCGAGCTGCCTCCCACGTCGTCCGACCCGTGGTAGGGTGATCCGGCGGGTCGGGGCCAGCCGCGGGGAGTAGTCGCGTTGCGGGCGTGGGTGTTCAGGGCGGCAGGAATCGTGTGTGCGGCGGCGCTGGCCGGCTGCGCGACCGTCTACAATTTGCCCGACAACGTACCGCTCGGCGCAGCGCTCGCCGACAACGACGTCGGGCGCGAAATTCCCCGCGACGAAGACGATATCGTGCTCGGCCTGTCGTTCTCCGGCGGCGGCACGCGGGCGGCTGCGTTCTCGTTCGGCGTGCTGACGGAACTGGAGCGTTCGCGCGCCGGCTCGCGCCAGATGAAATCGCTGCTCGACCGCGTCGACTTCGTCTCGGGCGTCTCCGGCGGTTCGGTCACGGCGGCTTACTTCGGTCTGAAGAAGCGCGACGCGCTGCTCGATTTCCGCGAGCGCTTCCTGATGCGCAACGCGGAGGAGGCGCTCAACACGCGCGTCTCGATCGCCAATATCGGCCGGGCGCTGGGTGGCGGGGTCAACGCCGGCGAGTTCACCAACTGGCTCGACCAGAACCTGTTCGACGGCGCGCGCTTCGATGCTTTCGGCGAGGACCGGCGGCCGCGGGTCTGGATCAATGCCGCTGACATCTACAACCGCACCCCGTTCGTGTTCGGCAAGACCACGTTCGACGCGCTGTGCAGCGACATCCGCAAGTACCGCATCTCCGAAGCGGTGGCTGCGTCCGCCGCGGTCCCGCTCGCCTTTGCGCCGATCGTGCTGGAAACCTATCCCGGCGGCTGTGCGACGCGCCTGCCGCCCTGGATCGAGCGGGCGCGCCGCGACCCGGATGCGCAGCCGTTGCTGAAGTCCTTTGCCCAAGCGACCGCGCGCTACCACGACGGCTCGATGAAATATGTAAAGCTGCTCGACGGCGGCCTCGTCGACAATTACGGCCTGTCCGGTTTCAGCATCGGCATGCTGGCGGCGCAGCGCCCGTTCGAGCCGATGACGGAGCGGCAGGCGGCGAAAGTCCGCCGCATGATGCTCCTCGTGGTCGATTCCGGCCGCGGCATTTCGGGTGACTTTGCCCAGCGCATTGAAGGCCCGTCCGGCGTCGAACTGGTTTCGGCTGCCGCCGATACGGCGATCGATGCCAGCGTGCGCGCGAGCTACGCGGCGTTCTCGACGCTGGTCGGCGACTGGACCGCGAAAGTGAAGCGATGGCGCTGCGGTCTCTCCGCGGCGGAACGGACCCGGCTCGGCGTCGGTCCCGGTTGGCGCTGCAACGATATCAGTGTGTTTATCGAACGCGTCAGCTTCGAGCGGCTGGGCCCGGCGCGAGCCGGTATTCTCAACGCGATACCGACGCGGTTCGTGCTGCCGCCGGACCAGATTGATCTGCTGATCGAAGGGGGCGCCGACGCGCTGCGCGAAAGCAAGCCGTATCAGGCCTTCCGCCGGGGGCTTTGACCACTGGGCTCTCAGCCTTCAACGGGCGCGGACTCTCGACCTCGCGGGCGAAGGCTGATAGACAAGAGGCGTCCCTTCGGGGGGAAACCACAGATAATCCAACCTTTTCGGGCGGATCGGCGAACAGCCGAGGCTAAGCATTGAGCGAGACATGAACGCACCCGTGAAATCGAAACTGCTCAAGGGCGCGACCGGTGACTGGGAGATAGTCATCGGGCTCGAAGTCCATGCCCAGGTGACGTCGAACTCGAAACTGTTCTCGGGCGCCTCGACCGAGTTCGGCGGCGCGCCGAACGCGCACGTCTCGCTGGTTGATGCGGCGATGCCGGGCATGCTGCCGGTGATCAACGAGGAGTGCGTCTGTCAGGCGGTGCGGACCGGGCTCGGGCTGAACGCGACGATCAACCTGAAGTCGACCTTCGACCGGAAGAACTACTTCTATCCCGATTTGCCGCAGGGCTATCAGATCAGCCAGTTCAAATCGCCGGTGGTCGGCGAGGGCGAGGTGGTGGTCGATCTCGAGAACGGCGAAACCGTCTCGGTCGGGATCGAGCGGCTGCATCTGGAGCAGGACGCCGGCAAATCGCTGCACGACCAGCATCCGACCAGTTCCTACGTCGACCTCAACCGCTCCGGTGTCGCGCTGATGGAGATCGTCTCCAAGCCCGACATGCGTTCGCCTGACGAGGCGAAGGCCTATGTGGCGAAGCTGCGTTCGATCTTGCGTTATCTCGGCACCTGCGACGGTGACATGGAGAAGGGCAGCCTGCGCGCGGACGTCAACGTTTCGGTGCGCAAGCCCGGTGCGCCGTTTGGCACCCGCTGCGAGATCAAGAACGTCAACTCGATCCGCTTCATCGGCCAGGCGATCGAGTACGAAGCGCGCCGCCAGATCGATATTCTGGAAGACGGCGGCCAGATCGAGCAGGAAACGCGGCTGTTCGATCCGAACAAGGGCGAAACCCGCTCCATGCGCTCGAAGGAAGAGGCACACGATTACCGCTACTTCCCCGATCCCGATCTGCTGCCGCTGGAATTCACGCAAGACTTCGTCGACGACCTGAAGTCGGCGCTGCCCGAACTGCCGGACCAGAAGAAGGCGCGCTTCATCGGCGATTTCGGCCTGTCGCCGTACGACGCCGGCGTGCTCGTCGCCGAGCGTGAGAGCGCTGCCTTCTACGAAGCTGTACTGGCCGCTCTCGCCGACCGGAAGCGCGACGGCAAGCTCGCCGCCAACTGGGTGATCAACGAACTGTTCGGCCGCCTGAACAAGGAAGGCAAGGACATCGCGGCGTCGCCGGTGTCGGCGGCGCAGCTCGGCGCGATCGTCGATCTGATCGGCGAAGGAACGATTTCCGGCAAGATCGCCAAGGATTTGTTCGAGATCGTCTGGCTGGAGGGCGGTGATCCGCGTGCGCTCGTCGAGAGCCGCGGCATGAAGCAGGTCACCGACATGGGCGCGATCGAGAAGGCGGTCGACGAGATCGTCGCCGCCAATCCGGACAAGGTCGAGCAGGCGCGTGCGAAGCCGCAACTCATCGGCTGGTTCGTCGGTCAGGTGATGAAGGCGTCGGGCGGCAAGGTTAATCCGCAGGCCGTCAACGATCTGCTCAAGAGCAAACTCGGTCTCTGATCCGACGCGCGCGATGTCAGCGTGCGCGCTCACACTCTTGAACACGTCTCAGATGCGAACAATTCTCGCTGCGAATCGCGACGCGCGATTCGGCGTGAAGCGCCGTTTTGGCCAGCGCTGATGCGGCAAAGCCGTCCGTACACTGAAAATTTTTCTGTTGCCAAAGTCTGCGACTCAGAGTCCGCGGCGCGGCACATTTGCCGCATGCAGCGACTCACGCGAAGGCGATGCGTGACGTGTCTGCAATCGTCGTGAATCGAAGTTGATGCGAAAATACAAGGCTTACTCGCATCGTTGACAAAAGCGATTGCAGATTTTCCGCAGGCTTCCGGAGTGCGCTCGAAGATGCGCCGCGATGTTGTTGCGATGAGTGCGAACGAAGCGCGGTGCGCGATGCGTCAACACTTCCTTAAGCGAGACACTGTTTTTTTCGTTGTGTTGGTGTAATCGGAATGGAGTGCACTCGATTCCCGGGCGCACGTTTAGCGATTAAGCCATCTCACTAACTTAGGAGGGCAACATGGCCAAGAAAGCGAAGAAGGCGAAGAAGGCGAAGTCGGCAGTGAAGAAGACTGCCAAGAAGACCCGCAAGGCTGCGAAGAAGAAGAAGTAACTTCGCCTTTGAATGAATTGCCGGCAACGTAAAGCCGGCAGCGTCACACGGGCCATCGGTGCAGGTTGTTTGCGGGTCTCTCACCCCGGACGTATCGAGCAGGTGGTCGGGTCGACGAGAGGGTGTCGGCGAGACATCAGATCAGGCGGCTGGATCGTCCCTTTTCCCGGAGTTCGCTTCGGATGAAGACCGGTCCGGCAGAAGAGCGGAAATGCTCTTCGGTCGTGGCAGATTATTTTGATCCGCAGTTTCCCGGGCCTATGCCCCGGTGAAATCCTGATCCTGACGTGTTCACCGACGCCCTCGTTCTCTTCAGAGACGAGGGCGCGGTTTTTTCTGCCCTACCGTCCATCCGTTCTGCACAGACCGCCCGTCGAGGCGGTTTTTTCGTGCCCGATCCATGCCGCGATCCGCTGGACCAAGTACGGTGTGCGTCTTGCGCTCGCGCGGGCGCGCATTTCGCCGATGGTTACCGGGCTGCCAAGACCGAGGGTAAACCGCCGTTTAGGTTTTGCGGAAAACCGCTGCGGCACAGCGATTTCTCAATTCATTCATCACGCTCGACGCGCTGCGCGTTCAGATTCGATTCATCCCGATATTTAGACTGCTCTTAAAATTTGAACGGTCATGATCACCTCAACAGAACGGCCGAGGCAGAACGCTTCAAAAAGAGCCGGCAAGAGTTCGACAAGGGGTTTCAACAGGGGTCGCGGACAGACTGACGGGAGCCGCACTCGGTCAAACAAGAAGATGATGGAGAGCAGGGATGTTGATGGGGCACATTGATCTCGCGACAGCGATGCCGGTGGAGGTGGGGGCCAACCCGGACGTGCTGTTCGATCTCGGGATGCTGTATTCGACCGGCCGCACCGGCTGCGTCGATCTGGTCGCCGCGCACAAGTGGTTCAATCTCGCAGCCCTGAAGGGCCGGGTGGACGCCATCGCGCTGCGCCGGGAAATCTCCGAGCAGATGTCGAGCGACGAAATCTCGCTCGCCCAGCGCGAAGCCCGCGCCTGGATGACCTCGCACTGAGCGCTTTACGGTGGACGCGTTGCTGACGCCGGCGTGAATGCCGGCACACGGCGGCTTTCGTCCGGACCTGCTATTGTCTTCGTCCTGCGCGGAGGAGTGCGGCCAGTCGCCCGTGCGGACCGGCTCACCTTTTGGTTATCGCCTTGAGTCGGGCTGTCTGATCGACAATCGTGGTGGAAGGGACCGATCAGTGACGCAGATGTCCGACCCGGCGGGAAACTCGCTCGGAAACCTGCTCAGGAGTTGGCGGGAGCGGCGGCCGGCGAGCTAGCTCGACGTGGCACTGGAGGTGGGGATCTCCGCGCGCCATCTCAGTTACATCGAGAACGGCAAGGCGAGACGCTGATCTACGCGCTGATGCGGGTGCTGGATATCCCGGCGAACGAGCGCAACGTGGTTCTGCTTGCGGCCGGGCTCAGGCCGAGAGCCGCACGCGATAACGATCGCACGGCCGATGGAGCTTCGCGCAGCGAACTGCTTCGGCGCTCTCGACCATGTCGCCAATCATCCGGTGATCGTCAAGGACGCGATCTGGCACGTCGTCGCGGTCGCGACCGGCCGAAATGCCGCCCCCGCGGAGCCATCGAACGACGTGAGATTGGAGCGAGCGAGAGAATGGCGGAGACGGAGGGATTCGAACCCTCGATACCCTTTTCAAGGTATGCTCATTTAGCAAACGAGTGCCTTCAGCCGCTCGGCCACGTCTCCGTTAGCGCCGATATGCCCGACACGCCGGTGAGCCGCAAGCGTTCGTCGCCCAAACTTGTGTCGATCCGGCGGGCTGTGGATGGGCCGGCAAAGCCAATCAGTGAATCAAAACCGAATGATCTGGGCCGCGCACTGCCGCTGAACGAGCGCTGTTGATGTTTTCCGGTGCTTGCCAGCTGCGCCAGTGCAGCGCAGCAACGGAGGGTATGCAGGTGCGGGATCGTGACATCTCAGTGTCATAAAACTTTCACAAAATGACAGAAAAAACAAATATTTATGCTGATGATCGCATGTCGCGTGTCCTTTCGGCAACGCATCGATAACAATCGGTAAACGCGTCGCCACCCTCACGCGATCCTTTGTTGCAACGTCATGCACGCCGTCTATTTGCTGCGGTAGCGACAAGGAATGAACCGAAGTCGTCCCGTCCAAGGTTTTCGTTTCCGGTCGCCTTTTCCAAGTTGGGTGGGCTGAAAGCGCAGGGTCAGTGGACGGGTATGGGGAAGGGGACTGCGACTTCAGGCGATGACCGTCTGTCGGACCGGAACTCTCGAAGTTGGAGAACTTACACATGAAGATGGTCAAGAGCCTTTTGCTTGGCACGGCGGCGGGTCTCGTCGCGATGTCCGGCGCACAGGCAGCCGATCTTCCCGTCAAGGCCAAAGCGGTCGAGTACGTGAAGATCTGTTCGCTCTACGGTGCGGGCTTCTATTACATGCCGGGCACCGACACCTGCATCAAGTTCGGCGGCTATTTGCGTTTCGACGTGACCGCGCACGGCAACACGCAGAACAACCCCGCGATCAACGGCAGCAACGGCGCCAACGACCGCTTTGCGCACGACTTCGTCAGCCGCGCGCGTATGCAGTTCACCGTCGATGCTCGCACCGCCACCCAGTACGGCGTTGTCCGCGTCTTCGGTCAGACCGACTGGCAGTTCGACACGTTCGGTGCAGGCGGTGGCCTGAACGGTACGGCGATCAGCAGTTCGGCGGCAACCGGCGGCGTCAATAACTTCACCCCCGGCAACGGCTACGTCGCTGTCGAGCAGGTGTTCGTGCAGTTCGCCGGCTTCACTTTTGGTAAGTCGCTGTCGGCCCGTACGATGCCGTGGAACGGCTCGCTCGGTAACAACAACACCTCGTCGTTCTACGGCGGTCCGGATTACGTGACCGGCGTGAACAACGTGCAGTACACCTATCAGTGGGGCAACGGCATCTCGACGTCGATCGGCCTCGACGAGCCGGTGGTTTACAACCGCACCAGTCTCGGCAACACCAGCGCTGGCGTGAACCCGCTCGGCACGCTCGGCAACACCTATGCCGGCCAGTCGATGCCGGACATTGTCGGTAACTTCAAGATCGACCAGGCGTGGGGCATCTTCACCGTCGCTGGCGGTGTCCACGAAGTGAAGGCGACCTACTACACGCCTGCTTCGGAACTGTCGGGTCATCCGGGCACCAAGTACGGTTACTCGGTCACCGGCGGTCTGCTGTTGAAGGCTGACGCGATCTCTCCTGGCGACCGTTTCACCATCGATGCGACCTACGCCAAGGGTGACACCAAGAACGTCATCTCGACCTCGGGCTCGTCCCCGAGCTTCGCGATCTTCGGTCAGGGCATCTCGGGTGCGACCTATCAGAGCGTGGGCTTCGGCTACACCTCGGATGGCGTCTACACCGGCACGAGCAACGCTAACGGCACCGGCATCGAACTGACGACTGCCTACGGCGTCCGTGCAGCCTACATCCACAACTGGAACGCCCAGTGGCAGTCCAGCCTGTTCGGCAGCTACTCGGCCATTCGCTACAACAACACCGCAGCGAATGCGCTCTGCGCCAGCTACGGCCGTGGAACCAACGTGACCGGTCTCAACGTGACCTACACGTGCGATCCGGACTTCAACGTGTCTCAGATCGGTTTCCGGACCGGCTGGACCCCCGTTGCTGGTCTCACGTTCTCGATGGAGTATCTCTACGTGAACCTTGACCAGAAGTTCGCAGGTACAGGTACCTTCGTTGGGGTTCCGTCGGGTTCGCTCGCGAAGCCGGCTGCTCCGTACAACTTCAAGGACCAGGACACGCACTCGATCAACTTCCGTGTCCAGCGCAACTTCTGATCTGATCTAACGATCACGATCTGAGTTCGGAGCCCCCGGCGAGAAATCGCCGGGGGCTCTTTGGCACCGGTATCGAGCTCACCAATGCGTATGGTGTTCGCGCCGGTTACATCCACAATTGGAATGCTCAGGTGCAGTCCAACCTGTTCGGCAGCTAGTCGCGCATCGACTGGCCAGTTGCCGGACTGACATTCTCCACGGAAGTTCTTTACGTGAATCTCGATCAGCGGTTCAGCGGCGCGACTGCCGGCAACGTCACGCCGTCAGCTGCTCTTGCGAAACCGCCGGGCGTTACAATTTCTGCGACCAGGATACGGTCAGCGTGAATTTCCGCGTCCAGCGGAACTTCTGATTCCGGCGCATCAGATTGCTCGTTAAGCGCGGAACTCCGGCGAGAAATCGCCGGGGTTTTTGTAGTTATGGCTTACCAATGCGTTTTTCGTAGGGGACTCGTTCGTGGCCGGCAGCCCGCTGACGCAGTTTCGATTCGCAAATCGGGCGCCCCGCGCCGCCGGGCTGCCGCTTTAGGCGGTACATTTAGAAATTTGCAACGATTTGAACGGATGTGCCAAAAATACAAATCAAATCAATTGCTTATGCGGGTTTTTCGGTCGGCGTCCACGTGTTATTTGTGCAACACCCTTTGCGAAAACGGCCGGACCGGAGCCGTTCTGTGACGGTAGGATGTTGCGTGTGCAGGAGCCATCGGTAATCGTGCGTTTGCGACGGAGGGGGGCATCCCGAGGTCGTCCCGTTTAGGTGTTTCGCTTAAGTCGCTCG
>JBEIPX010000069.1:0-10143 GCA_040376815.1 Bradyrhizobiaceae bacterium | reverse complement strand
GTGACGATGATATCGCCCGGCACCAGCGTCGTGAACGTCGAAACATAGGCGATGATCTTTCTGAAGGAGAAGATCATCCGGTTGGTGCGATCGCTCTGGCGCACCTCGCCATTGACCCGCGTCTCAAGCCTGATGTCGGCAATCTGGCTTTCGTCGGTGAAGGGCACGAGCCAGGGGCCAATCGAACCGGAACGGTCGAAATTCTTGCCCTGGGTGACGTTGAACTTGGCATGCCGCACCCAGTCGCGCAGCGTTCCCTCGTTGCACAACGTCACACCGGCGATGTGGTCAAGCGCCGTGCTTTCCGGAATATGCCGGCCGGCCTTGCCGATGATCAACACCAGTTCGGCCTCGTAGTCGAGCTGCGCCGATGCGTTCGGCCGGATCAGCGGCGAGCCGTGGCCGGTGAACGAGCGCGGCGTGCGCAGGAACATGCTGGGATACGACTTCGCGGTCTGACCGTCCTTGTATTCTTCATTGCGGTCCGGATAGTTCACGCCGATGCAGATGATCTTTTCCGGCGCGGGGATCGGCGGCATCAGCGTAACCGCATCGAGCGGCATATCGATGGTGCGTCGCGCGGCCACCTCCACGAGACGCGTCACCGCGTTCGCGGCGATAACTTCGCGCAGCGTCGGATAGGCGGAAGCAAAGTCGACGCCAAGATCGACGACGCCATTGCCGACGACCGCGCCGTAGCTCGGCACGCCATCACGCTGCCAGGATGCAAGATAGATCGAACCTGTCATTGGACCCTCACCCGAAATAGCAGCTGACGCTGCCGTAAGGGCCGTAGTCGGCCTGGAACGTATCGCCCTTGCGCGCTTCGATTGGGCGGATGAAAGAGCCGGCCAGCACCACCTGCTGCGCTTCGAGCGCATGTCCGCTCGCCGCGATCTTGTTTGCCAGCCACGCGACACCCATGGCGGGATGATTCAGCACGCCGGCGGCGAGACCAGTCTCCTCGAGCACGCCGTTGCGATAGCACAACGCCCCGACCCAGCGCAGATCGGTATCGAGCGGCCGGAACGGCCGTCCGCCGATAACGATCCCGGCGTTGGCGGCATTGTCGGCGATTGTGTCGACGATTTTGCGGGTGGCTTTGGTCTCCGCATCAACCCGCTCGATACGGGTGTCGAGAATTTCCAGCGCCGGGACCACATAGGCCGTCGCGTCGAGCACATCGAAGATCGTGCAGTTGGGGCCCTTGAGACGGTGCTTCAGCACGAAGGCCAGTTCCGCCTCGATGCGGCAGGCGATGAAGCGATCGGTCGGGATGGTGGCGGTATCCTCGAAGAACATATCGTCGAACAGGATCCCGGAATCCGGTGTGTCGATATTGAGCGCACTCTGCATCGCCCGCGAGGTTAGACCGATCTTGTGGCCGCGCGCGACGCGTCCCTCCGCGATCTTGACGCCGACCCACGCCTGCTGGATCGCATACGCATCGTCGAGCGTCATGTCCGGATACTGGATCGACAGCTGCCTGATTTGCTTGCGCGTCTTCTCGGCCTCATGCAGCCGCGCGGCCGCCTCTCGGATCATCTCCGGTTTCATTGTCATCACAGTCTCCCGCAGTCTCGCGTTTCTTTTGCAGCCCGGGCTATGTCTGGCTAAATAATTAACATGTTAAATTTTGACTTGCGAGCGGAATTTTAGGCCTTTCCGGCGCCTTGCGGGCAAAAAAATGCCGGCTGCTTTAAGGCAGCCGGCAAGTCAGGGAGGACTGTAAAGCTCACGGCACCTGCCATCCGTGGGGAAAACGACCAACCGACAAGGCAACGTCCCATCCGGGCTACGCCACGGTTTCGGTCGCATCCTTCGAAAGACGACAATGCATGCCGCCGGATCAGGGTCAGAAGGCGATCCGGCGATTTCATATACTTAACGTGTTATATATACGCACACAACGCTCTGCAAGAACCCGGGCATGGCCGTTGCACATCAGATCAACGATGACGGACCGAGGCTGTGTTGCACCGAACGATGGAGAAGATACCTAAATCGCAGGGGCTTCTCGTACGCGATGCCGCGATTCATAAAGTGAAAATCACAACGCCGAGGGGAACGCGCGCCTACTCGAAGGAGATGTCCTGCGCGCTCGCGCGGCCGGGCGGCCGAAGAACGAGATCACGGTCGATGACCGCCAGCAGCTGCGGCACCGGCAGCGAATCGACGCGCATCAGGTTGTTGATCTCGAAATTGCCGTCTTCGCTGATGTTCTTGTGCGAGGCCATAATGTGACTCACGCTTTGCCCGTCCGAGAAAGGCAACAGCAACCGTTCGTAGTCGACCTTGCGCCCATGAACGTCCTCGAACGTGAAGATCGTATACGCCGGCAGCGCGCGGCGGATGCATTCGTAATAGATCGGCATGACGATCGCAGCCATTTGCGGTCCCAGATAGTCGTCGAGGGTCCGGCCGTTGCTGGCATGCCCCAGCGCGGCGGCCATCCTCATGCTCTCCCGTTCGAAGATCAGACGCGGCGGCCTCACCGCGTGGTCGACGACGAACAATGCGAGCTCGAGAAGCTCGTCCGACATCCGCTCGGGGCTGTACTCGGCAATCTGCGGCAGCTTCTGCTCCCTGGCATAGAGGCGCAGCCAGGTATTCAGCAGATCTTTCTGCTTGATCGACTTCACAATCGATGGTGTGGCGCTTTCGAGCACGGGGGGTCTCATTGAGATATCGTGACGAGGGGAACGGGACGTCCTGGACAACGATTGCGCGCCATCCAGACACAACAGCTTCGATACGCGACCGTGAACAGTAACGGACTTCCGGCATCTTGCTGCTGAACGAGAGATCGGCAGCACACCGCGCCAATCAGAAACCGATGACGTTTCATACATCAACCAGCAGGGCTACCGGTCGCATTCATCTGTCTATCAAAATCGGGAATCGGATATGCGCCACTCTATCATCGCCTGATACGAAGTCGACCGGAGGCGAAAGCCTATCAGCCGCCAGTAACCAAACGATACTGGCGGCACTGGAAGCCAAGGCCGACGCTTTTTTCGAAGCAAATCAAACATGGCAAAGACCTGCAAATCGTTTGCAGGCCACTGCCAGAAATGAGCACTAGCAGCCGGTACAATGCCTGAGATCGATCTTCAGCTGCTTCAATTCGGCGATGCGCTGATTGATGCGGCGGTCCCACACTTTCGACATCGGCGCCCAGTCCTTCTTGGGGAGTGGATGCTTGTCCGGCAGGACCGCGAGCTGTTCGGCGATCTCGTCGAGACTAAAGCCGGCGCGCTGCGCAAGCGTGATGTAGGTAATGCGATGGAATGTGGACTCACGATAGCGGCGATGCTTGCCGTCACTTTCGCGTTCGGACGAAATCAGCCCGAGCTTTTCGTAATAGCGTAGCGCGGATGCAGGAACCGAGCTGCGCTCGGACATCTCGCGAATGTTGATGAGTTCGTCGGGCGGCTTACGAGGATCGAACTTCATGGGGCTATCAACCTGTCACGCTGACGATGCATGCTGACCTGTCCCTTGCGGCAATTCATTTGTAACGCAAATGAGAACAAGCACGAAAAAATGTTCCCTTGACTGAAATTGAAGCTAGGTTTAACTTTAGAACAGAACCGACTGCAGAAATCAAGAACCAATCTAAAATCAAAAGCCGATCAAGAAAGAAGAACGATCGTGTCGTATCGTCATCACTCCTTCCTGTCCCTGCGGGCGGGACTTTCCGCCGTTGCGATTGCAGCCCTCGCCACGTTCACCGCTGCATGTAGTAACGGTCAAGCCGACGCGCCAGCGCCGCCGCCCCCCGAAGTTGACGCGGCTCAGGTCGTCACCCGATCGGTGAACCAGTGGGATGAATTCACCGGGCGCGTCGCAGCCACCGACATGGTCGACATTCGTCCGCGCGTCAGCGGCTACATCGACCGGATCGCCTTCAAGGAAGGCGACGCGGTCAAGTCCGGCGACCTGCTGTTCGTGATCGATCCGCGCCCTTACCGCGCCGCATATGACAACGCGGTCGCCCAGCTTCAGCGTGCGCGCGGTTCCGCGCAACTGGCTGAAGCGCAAAGCCGCCGCGGCGAATCGCTGATCAAGACCGGCGCGATCTCGATCGACTCGCTCGACACCCGCAACGCCGCGCTGACGCAGGCGAGCGCCGACGTGCACGCCGCCGAAGCGGCGCTGGCGACCGCTCAACTCAATCTCGGTTTTACCGAAGTACGATCACCGATCACCGGCCGCGTCGGCCGCGCATTGCTGACCCTTGGCAACCTCGTCCAAGCCGACCAGACCGTGCTGACCAGCGTCGTTTCGCAGGATCCGGTTTACGTCTACTTCCAGCCGGATGAGCGAACGTTTTTGCGATATCGCGAACTCGCTCGCAAGGGCGAGCGCGCGATCTCGGAGAATCCGGTTCGCATCGGCCTCACCAGCGAAACCGGGTTCCCGCATTCCGGCACGGTGAACTTCGTCAACAATCAGGTCGATCCAGCGACGGGTACCATCACACTGCGCGCGCTCGTGCCGAATCAGACCGGCGTGTTCATTCCCGGACTGTTCGCGCGCGTGCAGTTGAGCGGCCGCGCGGACTTCAAGGCGATGCTGGTCGACGACAAGGCGGTGCTGACCGATCAGGATCGCAAGTACGTCTACGTTGTCGGACCTGAAGACAAGGCCACCCGCAAGGACATCGTGGTCGGCGGCATCTACGAGGGGCTGCGGATCGTGCAATCCGGCCTCGACGCCAAGGACAAGGTCATCGTCGCCGGCCTGCAGAAGATTTTCGTTCCGAACACGCCGGTGAAGCCCAACATCGTTCCGATGGGCGCAGCATCGACAGTCGCGACCCAGTAAGGCGACATTCACATGGACTTCTCAAGGTTCTTCATCGACCGCCCGATCTTCGCGGCGGTGCTCTCGATCATCATCTTCGTTGCCGGCCTGATCTCGATTCCGCTGCTGCCGATCAGCGAATACCCCGAGGTTGTTCCGCCGACCGTGGTCGTTCGCGCGATCTATCCGGGCGCGAATCCGAAGGTGATCGCTGAAACCGTATCGACGCCGCTCGAAGAGCAGATCAACGGCGTCGAGAACATGATGTACATGAAATCGGTCGCCGGCTCCGACGGCGTGCTGCAGATGACCATCACGTTCCGCCCTGGCACCGATCCGAACCGGGCACAGGTCGACGTGCAGAACCGCGTCGCCCAGGCGACGTCACGCTTGCCGTCCACCGTGGTCAGCCTCGGCGTGACGACGCAGAAGCAGTCGCCGACCTTCCTCACCCTGATCACCCTGATCTCGGACGGCCGGCATGATCCACTGTATTTGCGCAACTACGCCAACATCAAGGTAAAGGACGAGCTCTCGCGCCTGCCCGGCGTCGGCCAGGTGCAGTTGTTCGGCGGCGGCGACTATGCCATGCGCGTATGGCTCGATCCGAACAAGATTGCCTCACGCGGGCTGACCGCCGGCGACATTGCGCGCGCGATCCGCGAGCAGAACCTGCAAGTCTCGGTCGGCCAGCTCGGCGCCGAGCCGATCGAAGGCGGCTCTGATTTCCTGATCTCGATCAACGCGCAGGGCCGCCTGCGCTCTGTCGAGGAATTCGGCAATGTCGTGCTCAAGGTCGGCGCCAACGGCGAGGTCGTGCGTCTGTCCGACGTGGCGCGCGTCGAACTCGGCGCCAGCGATTACACGCTGCGCGGCCAGCTCGATCGCTACCCGACCGGCGTCATCGGCGTGTTCCAGGCGCCCGGCGCCAATGCGCTCGCTGCCCGAGACGGTGTGATCGCCAAGATGGACGAACTGGCGAAGCGCTTCCCGCCGGGCATGAGTTACCGCTCGGACTACGACTCCACCGTCTTCGTGCGTGGATCGATCGATGCCGTCGTCCATACGCTGCTGGAGGCGATCGCGCTCGTGGTGCTGGTCGTTATCCTCTTCCTGCAGACTTGGCGCGCCTCGATCATTCCGCTGATCGCTGTCCCGGTGTCGGTCATCGGCACGTTCGCCGTCCTCTATCCGCTCGGATTCTCGATCAACACGCTTTCGCTGTTCGGTCTCGTGCTCGCGATCGGCATCGTCGTCGACGACGCGATCGTCGTGGTCGAGAACGTCGAGCGCAATATCGAGGAAGGCCTGACGCCGCTGGCCGCCGCGCATCAGGCGATGAAGGAAGTTTCGGGACCGATCATCGCGATCGCGCTGGTGTTGTGCGCGGTGTTCGTGCCGATGGCGTTCCTCTCCGGCGTCACCGGCCAGTTCTACAAGCAGTTCGCCGTGACGATCGCGATCTCGACCGTGATCTCGGCGATCAACTCGCTGACCCTGTCGCCGGCGCTCGCGGCCCGCCTGCTGAAACCGCACGATGCGCCAAAGGACATGCTGTCGCGGGTGATCGAGCGCCTGTTCGGCTGGATCTTCCGTCCGTTCAACCGCTTCTTCAAAGCGAGTTCGGACGGATACCAGACCTCGGTATCGCGCATCCTCAAGCGTCGCGGCGCAGCGTTCGCCATCTACGCACTGCTTCTCGTCGGCACCGGTTTGATGTTCAATGCGGTGCCGCGCGGCTTCATCCCGACCCAGGACAAGCTGTATCTGATTGCGGGCGTGAAGCTGCCGGAAGGCTCGTCGCTGGAGCGCACCGACGCGGTCATGAAGCGGGTCCGCGACATCGCGCTGGAGACGGAAGGCGTCGCCAACGTCGTCGCGATGACGGGCCTCAACCCGACCCAATTCACCAACACGCCGAACTATGGCGTCGCCTTCGTGATCCTCAAGCAGTTCCACGAGCGCACCCGCACCGCCAAGGAGATCGTCGACCAGATCCAGGGGAAGATCTCCGGCATCAAGGAAAGCTTTGCCTTCGTGCTGAATCCACCGCCGATCGACGGCCTCGGCAGCGGCGCCGGTTATTCGCTGTTCGTCGAGGATCGTGCCGGCCTCGGCTTCGGCGCGCTCCAGGAGGCTGTCGGCGCGCTGCAGGGCGCGGCAATGCAGAAGCCCGGCATGGGCTTTCCGTTCTCGAGCTATCAGTCCAACGTGCCGCAGCTCGATATCGAAGTCGATCGCGTCAAGGCGAAGACGCAGGGCGTGGCGTTGACCGACCTGTTCGAAACATTGCAGGTCTATCTCGGGTCATCCTACATCAACGACTTCAACCTGTTTGGCCGCACCTGGCGCGTGTACGCGCAGGCGGATGGCGACTTCCGCAAGACGGTGGAAGATATTTCCAACCTGAAGACGCGCAACGAGCGCGGCGACATGGTGCCGATCGGCTCGATGGTGAAAATCAGCCAGACCTACGGCCCCGATCCGGTGGTGCGCTACAACGGCTATCCGGCCGCGGACTTCAGCGGCGAAGCCAATCCCGCGCTGCTGTCGTCGGCGCAGGCGATGGACAACATCCGCGAGATCGCGGCGAAAGTCCTGCCGAACGGCATGGTCTTCGAATGGTCCGACCTGAGTTTCCAGGAAGCCACGCAAGGCAATGCAGCGCTGCTGGTGTTTCCCGTTGCCGTCCTGCTCGCATTCCTCGTGCTTGCCGCGTTGTATGAGAGCTGGACGCTGCCGCTCGCCGTGATCCTGATCGTGCCGATGTGCATGCTCTCGGCGCTCGCCGGCGTGAAGCTCTACGGCAGCGACAACAACACGTTCGTACAGGTGGGACTCGTCGTGCTGATGGGGTTGGCGTGCAAGAACGCGATCCTGATCGTCGAGTTCGCACGCGAGCTTGAGTTTCAAGGCAAGGGCATCGTCGAAGCCGCTCTCGAGGCTTGCCGCCTGCGTCTGCGTCCGATCGTGATGACGTCGGTCGCCTTCATCGCCGGCACCGTCCCGCTCGTGCTCTCGCATGGCGCCGGCGCCGAGGTACGCTCGGCCACCGGCATCACCGTGTTCGCCGGCATGATCGGCGTGACGCTGTTCGGCCTATTCCTGACGCCGGTATTCTACGTCGGCCTGCGCAAGCTCTCCGGCCGCAAGCTGATCCAGCACGGCGAAACCAACGTTTTGCACGGATGAGACCAGGGGCCAGATCGGCGGGGCCCTCGTCATCTACTCAAGCGGTCCGGCGACTGAGGGCGATATGGCGGAGAGGGAGGGATTCGAACCCCCGATAGACTTGCGCCTATGCCGCATTTCGAGTGCGGTGCATTCGACCACTCTGCCACCTCTCCAGGCGCCAAAAGGACGGCAAATCGTCCGCGGTCGGGGCGTGTTCTAGAGCATGATCCGCTGGCGGACAAGGCGCGAAGACCGCCGCACGCCCCAGAATTCACGCTGCGGAATCATGCTGTTCCAGCGGCCAGATCCAGCGAAAACACCTGAAAGCAAAGCGATCGCGCCTATTCGCAGTAGCGCCTGCCGTTGAAGGTGAAGCACTTGCCGCCGCCACCGCCGCCGGAGGACGCTGCCGGCGCCGCCCGGCGCGGCTCGGGCCGTTCCTGCGCCACACGCGGCTTGGGCGCCGGCGGATCGGGCCGCTTCACGCAAGCGCCGCTCGCATTGAGCACGAAGCCCGCATCGCAGGTGATCTGCACGCAACGGTCGCCATCGGCCTTCTGGTTCTTGGCGCAGATCAGCGGACAGACGCGGCTGGTCTTGGCGCGCACGCCATCGAGCGCATCGAGACTGGCAAGCTTGATCTCGAATTTCGTGCTGGCGTTCTTGTTGAACAGCTCGAGCGCCTTCTGCGACTTGTCATCCCATTTGCCGTCGCTGTTGCCGGGCTCGCAGCCGACACGCTTGAGATGCGCCTGTAACAGCCGCGCGACATCGCCCGCGTCCATTGCCGGTGCGGGGGTTGCGGGCACGGGCTGATCGGACGGCGAGAGCGCGGCGACTTTCGGATTCGCCGCGAGCCGCTCCTCCGCCTGTTTCTTCGCAGCCTCGTCAGCCTGGCGACGGGCATCCTCGACCTGCTTGCGTGCGTCCTCGACGCCCTGCGTCTTCGCGGCCTCGACCTGCTTGCGCGCGTCATCTGCCTGACGCTTCGCTTCCGCCGCCTGCCGACGCGCCTCGTCAAGTTCGCGTTTTGCCTGTTCCGCGATCTGCTGGCGCGCGACCTCGAGTTCCTTCTTCGATTGCTCGGAGTACTGCCGACGCGCGTCCTCGGACTGTTTCCTCGCCTGCTCCTCGAGCTGTCTGCGGAAATCCTCGGCCTTGGTCTGCGCCTGCTTGTCGGCCTGCGAGCGCGCATCGTCGGCGCGGGCACGCACCCGTTCCGCCTCGATCAGCTTGCCTTGCTGCGCACGCGCAAGATCGGCGTAGAGACCGCTCCTATGCGTGGCGAGGAAGGAATCCCACGCCTCCTTCGTCGCGATCTGCGCGGCGAATTCGTAGTCGCGCCGGGCTTCGGCTTGCGGATCGGGTGGAAGCGCGGCCTGCGGCACCAGCGCCACCGTCTCGCCGCCAAGCGAGCCATAGACGAACGGCTCCTGCCGATTGCCGGTCGACCTCAGCACGTCGTCGCGCACGCGGCCGAAAGCAAGCCGCAGATCGAGACCGGGTGCTGCGATGTGTTTGATCAGCGCCGACGCGAACGGACTGTTGTTGCCGTCGCCATCGGAGGCGAGCGCGCCCGCCTTCGCTGCAAACGCGATCAGCGTGTTGGTTTGCTGCGGCTCGATCTCGGCGAGGCCGCGGCCGATCGAGCGGGTGCCGATCGAACGCTTCATTGTCTTGTTGAATGGATTCTCGCGGCAGGCATCGAGAATAACGAGCCGCAGTTTCTTCGCGGGATCGAGCGCCTTGAGGACGCGATCGAGCGAGACAGCCTCATCCTCGACGTCGAAGTCCGAGATCAGCCGCGCATCGGCTGGGATCAGGTAGTTGACGCCGTTCACCTCGATGCCGTGACCGGCATAGTAGACCACCGCCATGTCGGCATTTGCGGCCGCCGCAGCGAACTCGCGCACCGTGCGTCGCAGCCCGGCGATATTAAGATCGCGCCTCATCTCGATGACGTCGAAGCCGGCCTTCTTGAACACGTCCGCCATCGCGGCCGCATCGCGCATCGGATTGACGAGCTGCGGAACGTGTTCGTATTTCGAGATGCCGACGACGAGCGCGATTCGCTTTTCGGCAAACGCAACCGACGCTGTAGCAACCACGATCATCGTGGCCAGCACCGCAATCGCTCTCAGCCGTCCGAAAATCTTCATC
>JBEIPX010000468.1:0-2743 GCA_040376815.1 Bradyrhizobiaceae bacterium | reverse complement strand
CCCCGCCGCCGCGCCGCCGAAGCCGCGCCGTCCGCGCATCCAGCAGCCGCCGCAGACCTTGCCGGGCCTGTTCGGATTCCAGCCCGCGCCGCAACCGCCGCGTCCGCGCGTGTTCAATCCGAACGCGCCGCGTCCGCCGGGGTCGGTGGGTCCGTCAGCATCCGCGCCGGGCGGCTTCTTCCGCTAAATTCCGCTACACGAGACGAACGCACTTTCGCCGCACCGGCGATGCGTGCGGTGCGCGTTGACTTGCGTTCTCGGCGTGGCAGACTTTTTCCCAATCACGATGCGCTTGAAGCGCACGAAAAGGGAGAGAGCATCATGCCCATCGCAATCCGTCCGTTGCATCCCGTCTTTGTCGGCGAGGTTTCCGGCGTCGATCTCACCAGGCCACTGTCGCGCGAGGATGTCGCAGCGATCGAGGCGGGAATGGATCGCTACGCCGTGCTGGTGTTCCACGATCAGCCGGTCACCGACGAACAGCAGATGGATTTCGCGCGCAACTTCGGAACTCCGGAGGTGCCGAAGGGCGCGAGCGTGACCAAGCCCGACGACTATCGGCTCAAGACCGGATTGGCCGATGTCTCCAACCTCGGCAAGGACGGCGCGCCGCTGGCCCGCGACGACCGTCAGCGGCTGTTCGGTCTCGGCAATTGCCTGTGGCATTCCGACAGCTCCTTCCGCGCGATCCCTGCGAAGTATTCGATGCTGTCGGCGCGGACGCTGAACACCAAGGGTGGCAACACCGAGTTCGCCGACATGCGCGCGGCCTGGGACGATCTCGATGCGGAAACCCGCGACGAGATCAAGGACATGGTCTGCGAACACTCGCTGATGCATTCGCGCGGCGCGCTCGGCTTCCTCGACTATTCCGAGGAGGAGAAGGCGATGTTCAAGCCGGTGTTGCAGAGCCTCGTCCGCCGGCATCCGGTCACGGGCCGCACGTCGCTGTACCTGTCGTCGCATGCCGGCGGCATTGTCGGCATGACGGTTCCCGATGCGCGCGTGCTGCTGCGCGATCTCAACGAGCATGCGACGCAGGCGAAGTACGTCTATGTGCACAAGTGGAAACTGCATGACCTCGTGATGTGGGACAATCGCCAGACCATGCATCGCGTGCGGCGTTACGATGACAGTCAGCCGCGCGACATGCGCCGTGCGACGATTGCCGGCGATACGCCGACCGTTGCGCAGCAGGCGGCGGAGTAGTTACGGACCTATCCCTCCCCCTCGTGGGGAGGGTCGGCGCGTAGCGCCGGGGTGGGGGGCGATAGTTCGCGGACAATCGCTTCTATGACCCCATCGAGATTCTCATCAATCTCTGAATTCCAGAAGCGCAACACTTTGAAGCCGTGCGATTTTAGAAAGTCATCACGGATACGATCCGAGATTTTATTCGCATCTCTTGCGTGCTGACCTCCGTCGGCTTCGATGACAATCCGCTGCCGAAACGCGACAAAATCCACGATGTAGCGATCGATCGGTGCTTGTTTCCGGAAGTGAAAACCAAATGACTTCAAGCCTCTTAGCTTGACCCATAGTTTTGTTTCCTGATTGGTCAAACGCTTGCGGAGTGATCGAGCGTTATGATTAGCCATCACCCCACCCGGCTCGCCTTCGGCGAGCCACCCTCCCCATCAAGGGGAGGGATAAGATCAGCCGGAAAGGCGTTGCAAAAGTACATTTTCTTGCCAGTGAGTTTCTGGGAGTTTTGAGTCAATAACACCGACCTATCCATCAACGTTTGCGACGACACTGTGAACGCAGTGGCGCAATCGTGTCATTTGGTCTTCGCTCGAACATTATGCGAGTTCCGCGGAACAGTGACCCGGTTCCCGTGTTGGTCTCACATCGAATTCATCGATGGAGGATCACCCCATGACCAAGACATTCCTTGCTTCGACGGCGCTCGTACTCGCCCTCGTCGCCACGCCCGCACTTGCTCAGGACAAAATGTCGCCCTCGGCAAGCCCGGCGCCCGCCGCATCCGGTGCCGTGGTCACCGCGCCTGCGGCAGGCCAGTGGCGGACGTCGAAGCTGGTTGGCGTCGACGTCTATAACAACAACGACGAGAAGATCGGCGACATCAGCGAGCTGATCACCGACTCGAGCGGCAAGATCGACACTGTCGTGATCGGCGTCGGCGGCTTCCTCGGCCTCGGCCAGTCGGAAGTGGCTGTGAAGTTCGATCAGCTGAAGTTCGTCAATGAACCGGTCGCGCGCAAGACCGCGGCGTCGGATACGCCGGCGAGTTCGTCGGGCAATGCGATGAATCCGCGTCCGCAGTCGTCCACCGTCGGTGCGTCGACCACGACGACGGCCGAGCCGCGCATGTATCCGGACCACGCGGTGTTCAATGCGACCAAGGAGCAGCTGAAGGCGATGCCGCAGTTCAAGTACTCGCAGTCGACGGCAAGCACGACATCACCGTCGGCGAAGTAACGCGGTTGATGACGTAAGAGCGACACCGGTCTGTCAGCCGTCTCCCCCGATCGCGCAAGCGGTTGCAGGCTGAACGGACCGTATAGCGGCCCGGAGCGTTAGCTTCGGGCCGTTTCTCTTTGTGAAAGGTGCGGCGAAATCCCTCCCCCACGAAGTGTGGGGAGGGTGGCGCGAGTGAGCGAAGCGAATGGAGCGCCGGGTGGGGGAATTTCGGACGGCCCCCACCCCGGCCTCCGCTTTCGCTCGGCCGACCCTCCCCACGCTCCGCGGGGGAGGGATGTAAAGTCAGCCCGGCAGGGTG
>JBEIPX010000546.1:0-2052 GCA_040376815.1 Bradyrhizobiaceae bacterium | reverse complement strand
TCTCGGCTCAGTTTTGCCGGAGCAGCAGTGGCAAGACCTCAGGCGCGGCGATCTGATCTTCTGGAAAGGCCATGTTGCGATCGTGCGCGACGCCGAGACGATCGTGCACGCCAACGCATTTCACATGAGGACTGCGATCGAGCCGACCCGTGAGGCCATCGAACGGATCAGGACTGCCGGCAGCGCCGTCACCAGCATCAAACGGTTGAGCTGAGGATCACTGCGCAACCGCGCCGGTGGGCGCCGTCTCGAGGCGGAACGCCGCGGCGAACAGCGCGCGCGTATAATCCGATTTTGGGTTTTTGAAGAGCTCTGCCGCAGGGCCTTCCTCCACCACCTTGCCATGACGCATGACGATCAGATGGCTCGCGAGCGAGGCGACCACGCGCAGGTCGTGCGAGATAAACATGTAGGTCAGATCGCGTTTGCGCTGGAGATCGCGCAGGAGATCGACCATCTGCGCCTGAAACAGCATGTCGAGCGCGCTCGTCGGCTCATCCAGCACGACGAAATCCGGTTCCAGCACCACGGCGCGCGCGATGCTGATGCGCTGACGCTGGCCGCCGGAAAATTCGTGCGGATAGCGAACACGGGTATCCGGATCGAGGCCGACATCGCGCAGCGCCTTGACCACGCGCTCATCTCGCTCCTGCGGCGAGAGCAGCGGCTGATGCACACCCAGTCCCTCGGCAATGATATCGCCGACGGACATGCGCGGGCTGAGCGCGCCGAACGGGTCCTGGAACACGATCTGCATGTCGCGGCGGAACGGCCGCATCTCCTTGAACCGCAGCCCCTGAATATCCTTGCCGAGAAAGACGATCGGCCCTTTCGAGGAAATCAGCCGCAGTAACGCCAGCCCGAGAGTCGTTTTGCCGGAACCCGACTCACCGACGACCCCTAGCGTCTCGCCCTTGCGCACCTCAAGCTTCACACCGTCAACCGCCTTGATGTGCCCGACCGTGCGGCGAAGCAGGCCGCGCTTGATCGGAAACCAGACCTTGAGATCGTCGGTCGACATCACGACCGGCGCCTGCGGTTGCGGCGGCGCCGGATCTGGCTTCGGTTCGGCGGCAAGCAGCGCTTTCGTGTAGGCATGCTGCGGCGACGTGAACACCTGCTCGACCGGGCCATGCTCGACGATCTTGCCGTTGTTCATTACGCAAACGACATCGGCGATGCGCCGCACGATACCGAGATCGTGGGTGATGAACAGAAGACTCATCCGCAGCCGCCGCTGAATGTCCGACAGCAACGCCAGAATCTGCGCCTGCACCGTCACGTCGAGCGCCGTCGTCGGCTCGTCGGCGATCAAGAGATCAGGCTCGTTCGCCAGCGCCATTGCGATCATCACCCTCTGCCGCTGGCCGCCGGAGAGCTGATGCGGATAACTGCCGAGCCGCGTTTCCGGCTCCGGAATGCCGACCTGCCGCAACAGCTCCAAAGTCCGCTCGCGCGCGACCGCGCCGCGAACTCCGGTGTGAAGCATCAGGATCTCGCCGATCTGCCGCTCGATCGTATGCAGCGGATTGAGCGACGTCATCGGCTCCTGGAAGATGATCGAGATATCGTTGCCGCGAACGCTGCGAATCTCGTTCTCGGACATTCCGAGCAGCTCGCGGCCCTTGAAATGAATGCTTCCGGTCGGATGCACGGCCGTCGGATACGGCAAGAGTTTCAGCACCGAAAGCGCACTAACGGATTTCCCGGAACCGGACTCGCCGACCAGCGCCACGCACTGGCCGCGCTCAATCTTGAACGAGATGCGGTCGACCGCCATCGATGTGCCTTTGGCATGACGGAAGCCGACCGAAAGATCGCGCACATCGAGTAGCGGCTGGTTGATCGCGTCCATTCAGGCAGCTTTCATCGGCAAATCTTCATCGAAATGTCTTGCGCGGGTCGAAGGCGTCGCGCACCGCCTCGCCGATGAAAATCAGCAGCGACAGCATGATCCCGACGGAGAAGAAGCCCGTGAAGCCCAGCCATGGTGCCTGTACGTTGGACTTGCCTTGCGACAGCAGTTCGCCGAGCGACGGCGATCCGGGCGGC
>JBEIPX010000476.1:0-2693 GCA_040376815.1 Bradyrhizobiaceae bacterium | reverse complement strand
TTGAGCATGACGTCATTGGAAAGCCGGTCTCGACATTTCCGGAGCATGCTGGGGTTGCGGGCCTGATAACAGAGATCGGTGGGAGAAACCACGCATGACACGCCCGTCTTTCATGGAAATTGCCCTGAAAGAGGCCGAAAAGTCGGCCCGGATCGGCGAAGTGCCGGTCGGTTGCGTGATTGTGCACGATAACGAGGTGATCGCGATCCAGGGCAATCGGCCCATTTCAGAGCGTGACCCGACCGCCCATGCCGAGATTCTGGCCATTCGTGAGGCCTGCCGCTACGCCAAAAGCTACCGGTTAACCGGTTACGACCTCTACGTGACGCTGGAGCCCTGCGCGATGTGCGCCGCCGCGATCTCGTTTGCCCGCATCCGGCGGCTTTACTACGGCGCGCCCGATCCCAAGGGCGGCGGTGTCGATCATGGCGCAAGGTTCTTCAGCCAACCGACCTGCCAGCACGCGCCGGAGGTCTATCCCTCCGTCGGCGAGACGGAGTCGGCCGCGCTGCTGCGCGAGTTTTTCAGGGTGAGGCGCTGACGCCTGCCGTCATTGCGAGCGAAGCGAAGCAATCCAGCCCTGAGCAAGAACTGGATTGCTTCGTCGCTGCGCTCCTCGCAATGACGACTTTGGCTACTCGCCAAAAAACTCCAGCAGCGCCGTCGCCGTTCCCTCGACATCTTCTTCCGTCAGGAAGTGGCCCGACTTCACCGGCTGGCCGCGCACGTTGGTCGCCCAGGTCTTCCACACATCGAGTGGCGTCGCCGCCGACTGCGCAATGCCGACCTGGCCCCACAACGCCAGCATCGGAATGGTGATCTTCTTCCCCGCATCCTTGTCGGCCTTGTCATGCTCGAAGTCGCGCGTCGCGCCGGCGCGGTAGTCTTCACACATCGCATGAATGCGCAGCGGATCGCGGAACGCAGCGAGATAATGCTCCAGTGCGCGCGGATCGAACACGCTGAGATCTTTCGTGTGCGACCAGCTCGCCAGCTTGTTCTTGAGATAGAACTCCGGATTGGCGCCGAGCAGCGTTTCCGGCAGCGGCGCGGCCTGCGCTAGGAACGGCCAGTGATAGACCTTCAGCGAGAACTGGTGATCCATCTTCAGCCAGTAGTCGTAGGTCGGCATGATATCGAGCGTCGCCAGCTTCGACAGCCGTCCCGGATGATCGAGCGCGAGGCGATACGACACGCGGCCGCCGCGATCGTGGCCCGCGAGCGCGAAATGCACATGGCCGATCTTCTCCATAGCGTCGACCATGGTCTTCGCCATCGTGCGCTTCGAATACATCATGTGCTCGGGATCGCTTTTCGGCACATCGGACCAGCCGTAGCCGGGCAAATCCGCGATCACGAGCGAGAATTTCTCCGCGAGCTTCGGCGCCACGCGGTGCCACATCACATGCGTCTGCGAAAACCCGTGCAGCAGGAGCAGCGGCGGACCCTTGCCGCCGGTGCGCGCGAAGATGCGGCCATTGCGCGTGGTGATCCACTCGGAGCCAAAACCGGGAAAGAGATCGGCGAGGTCGGGCATGGTGACATTCCGGTCTGCGAAATGGCGGGGATCAACTCATAGACCGGACAGGCGTTTCCCGCCACTGCGGAACAGCGCCGCCAAATCCGCATGCCAGCCATTGCCGCTCGCGCCGCTTGCGCTTTCATAAATTCACTGAAAGCATCCAATGGATGCATCCAGTGGATATTTCAGGAGCAAGGCGATGAGCGGATTGGTGAACTACGAACGCGACGGCGGGATCAGCCGGATCGTGTTCGACGACGGCAAGGCGAACGTGATGTCGATCGCCATGCTGAAAGCGCTGCACGAGGCGTTCGATCAGGCGGAAAAGGACAAGACGATCGTGCTCCTGTCCTCGCGCGGCAAACACTTCTCGGCCGGCTTCGATCTCAACGTATTCGCCAAGGGCACGCCCGAGGACAACCACACGCTGCTGCGCAGCGGCGCCGAGCTGGCGCTGCGCATCTTCTCGTTTCCGATGCCCGTGATTACGGCCTGCCACGGCAATGCGTTCCCAATGGGTGCATTTCTCATTCTCGCCAGCGACTACCGGATCGCCGCCGAAGGCAGCTACAGGATCGGCCTCAACGAGGTGGCGATCGGCATCACGCCACCGCGGTTTGCCGTCGAGCTTGCGCGGCAGCGGCTGACGCCGGCCTGCCTCAACCGCACTGCCATTCTCGGCGAGATGTTCGAACCGGCGGAAGCTTGCGCGGCTGGCTTCTTCGATCGCATCGTCCCGGCCGCCGAGCTTCAGCGCACGGCAGCGGACGCAGCCGAAGCCATCGGCAAGATCAACTTCGCCTGTCACGCGCTGGCGAAGTCACGCACGCGAGGCGCGGCCATCAAGCTGATCCGGACAGTGATCGACGAGGACATCACCATGGATTACGCCAACAAGCGCGTGACCGAACGCGAACCGGCGTGAGCGCCTCGGTAGCCATCACGGACGCGGGCCGCTATGACAGCGGGATGATCGCCAGACCGGCCCGCGATACCTATCGCCACGGCAACCTGCGCGCCGAGGCGCTGAAGGTGGCCTACCGCCTCGTCGCCGATGGCGGCTATGTCGCGCTCAGCCTGCGCCAGGTGGCGGACGAGGCCGGCGTCGCACACCGCTCGCTCTACAATCACTTCAAGGATCGCGAGGCGCTGCTCGATGCGGTCGCTACCG
>JBEIPX010000360.1:0-3830 GCA_040376815.1 Bradyrhizobiaceae bacterium | reverse complement strand
GGCATTCGTCTCAGCGATGCGCAGGTTGACGGCTTCGCGCAGGTGTTGAAGCTCAAGCATGGCGGTAAGGATTACAACTTGCGGCTGCCGCTGGTCGGCGAATTCCAGATCGAGAACGCGCTGGTCGCCGCGGGATTAGCGATTGCGACCGGCGGCGACGCGGCAAAGGTGTTCGCGGCGCTCGAACAGCTCGAGGGCGCGCCGGGGCGGCTTGAGTTCGTCGGCGAACGCAACGGTGCGCCGGTGTTCGTCGACTACGCGCATAAGCCCGATGCGCTGGCGAAGGCGCTCGAGGCCCTGCGTCCCTATGCGAAACGCAATCTCGTCGTCGTGTTCGGCGCGGGCGGCGATCGCGATGCGGGCAAGCGGCCGCTGATGGGCGAGATCGCGGCGCAAGGCGCGGATCGCGTCATCGTCACCGACGACAATCCGCGCAGCGAAGACCCGGCCAGCATTCGTGCCGCGATCCTCGCGGCCGCACACGGTGCGCAGGAAATCGGCGATCGCGCCGAAGCCATCAAAGCCGCCGTCGATGGCTTGCAGACCGGCGATGCGCTCTTGATCGCAGGCAAAGGCCATGAAATCGGACAGATCGTCGGCGGCAAAGTGCTTCCGTTCAGCGATCATGAGGCGGCGCGGGCAGCGCTGGGGCGGAGAACTGCATGACGAAGCCGCTCTGGACCGTTGCGGAAGTCGCGCGCGCGCTTGGCGTCGCGGGCAGCTTTCCCGAGATACCGATCGATGCGGTGACGCAGGACAGCCGTCTGGTGAAGCCCGGCATGCTGTTCGTCGCGCTCAGCGGTACGCCGAGCGGCGGTTTCGTCTCAAGTTTCGCCAGTGCGCGCGACGGCTGGGAGTTCGCGGCGAACGCCGAGGCGTCCGGCGCGGCCGCGATGATCGTGCCGCATGTCATCGAAGGCATCAACGTGCCGCAGCTTGTCGTGAAGGACACGCTGATCGACGGGCTGTGGACGCTCGCGCGCGCGGCGCGGGCGCGATACAGCGGTCCGGTGATCGGCCTCACCGGCAGCGCGGGCAAGACCAGCACCAAGGAATTCATCGCTGCTTATCCAAACGCATTCGCGAGCCCGAGCAGCTTCAACAATTTCTGGGGCGTGCCGCTGACGCTCTGCAATGCCGATCCGCGCGCGAGCGTGTGGGTGGTCGAGATGGGCATGAACCAGCCGGGCGAGATCAACCGCCTCAGTGAACTGGCGAAGCCGACGGTCGCGCTCGTCGTTAACGTCAAGCCGGTACATCTGGAAAAGCTCGGCAGTCTCGACGCGATCCGCCGCGAGAAGGTGAGCATCGCGGAAGGGCTGCCTGCGAACGGCGTGCTGGTGTTGCCACACGATGTCGAGGCACCCGAATGGCGCGGCAAGGTCGTGCGCTTCGGCGAAGGCACCGAGATACACGAGACCGGCCACACGCCGCATGGCGAAAGCTGGGAGGTCGCAGCCGACGTGCGCGGCAAGCGCGTGACGTTCTCGCTGACGCCGGGCGCGCCGCACCGCGTGCTGAATGCGCTCGCCGCGCTGGCATCCGTTGATGCCGCGGGTCTCGATCCGGCGGCCCTTGCGGAAAATCTCGCGGGCGTCGGCATCATGACCGGGCGCGGCGTCGAGCAGACCGTCGCTGGTATCACGGTGATCGACGACAGCTTCAACGGCAATCCCGCGAGCATGGCGGCGGCGCTCGACAGCCTCGTCGCACGTCCCGTCTCGCACGGCCGCCGTGTTGCGATCATCGGCGACATGCTCGAGCTCGGCGCTGACGCGCCCGCATATCACAAAGAGATGGCGCGTCATCTCGACGGGATCGACGCCGTCTATTGCGTCGGGCCCCTGATGCGGCATCTCCACGATCTGCTGCCGAAGGCGAAAAGTCTCGGCTGGAGCGAAGACCCGATCGCGCTCGATCCGGCACAGGTCGCGCGCCTGCTGGCGAAAGGCGACGTCGTCGTCGTCAAGGGCAGCAAGAAAATGTTCTGGGTGAACAAGTTCGTGTCCCGCCTGGTAGCGGCCTTGCAGGCGGACGTCGCAGCCCGGCCATGATTGGCTGTCAATGCGTGCCATCGACATTCACGGCTTTTCTCTGGCCCGCGGGAAGGCTATGCCGAAGGGGTGGCTGCCGTCCGAATCGCGGCAGCGTCATATTGCCGATGCGGCTGCTTGCGTCTCGCTGATGAGGCCGTTTTGCGCGGCTGCGATATAGGACGATTGCATGTTTTTTTGGCTGCTTGAAACGATAGGCCCGATTCCGGTTCTCAACGTTTTCCGTTACATCACCTTCCGCACCGGCGGTGCGATGGTGACGGCGGCGCTGTTCGTCTTCATGTTCGGCCCGTGGATCATCGATCACTTGCGGTCGCGGCAGGGCAAGGGCCAGCCGATCCGTACCGATGGCCCGCAATCGCATCTCGTCACCAAGAAGGGCACGCCCACCATGGGCGGCCTAATGATCCTCTCGGGTCTCGTCGTCTCGACGCTGTTGTGGGCGAACCCGCGCAACCCGTTCGTCTGGATCGTGCTCGCGGTGACGCTCGGCTTCGGCTTGGTCGGCTTTTACGACGATTACCTGAAGGTGACCAAGCAGACGCATGCCGGCTTCTCCGGCAAGACGCGCATCGCGATCGAGGCGATCATCGCTGGCGCCGCGTGCTTCGCCCTGATCTGGCTCGGCCGCGATCCCTACGGTACGTCGCTGGTGATTCCGTTCCTGAAGGACGTCGCCATCAATCTTGGCTGGTTCTTCATCGTCTTCGGTGCGCTGGTCATCATCGGTGCGGGCAACGCGGTCAATCTCACCGACGGCCTCGACGGCCTCGCCATCGTGCCGGTGATGATTGCGGCCGCGAGCTTCGGCATGATCTCCTATCTCGTCGGCAACGCGGTCTTCTCCGATTATCTGCAGATTCGTTACGTCGCCGGCACCGGCGAACTGGCGGTGCTGTGCGGCGCGGTGCTCGGCGCGGGTCTCGGCTTTCTCTGGTTCAACGCGCCGCCGGCGTCGATCTTCATGGGCGATACCGGTTCCCTGGCGCTGGGCGGCATGCTCGGGGCGATCGCGGTCGCGACCAAGCACGAGATCGTTCTCGCCGTGATCGGCGGTCTGTTCGTGCTGGAAGCGGTATCGGTCATCGTGCAGGTGGTGTCGTTCAAGCTGACCGGCAAACGCGTGTTTCGCATGGCCCCGATCCATCATCACTTCGAGCAGAAGGGATGGACCGAACCGCAGATCGTGATCCGGTTCTGGATCATCTCGGTGATGCTGGCACTCGCCGGACTGTCGACCCTGAAGCTGCGCTGATGATCCCCGTCACGTCCTTCGCAGGCAAGACCGTCGCCGTCTTCGGGCTCGGCGGCTCGGGGCTGGCGAGCTGTTACGCGCTGAAGGCGGGCGGCGCGGAGGTGATCGCCAGCGACGACAACGCGGCAAGCCTCGCGGATGCTGCCGCCAAGGGCTTCGTCACCGCCGATCTTCGCACGGTGTCGTGGGCGAATTTCACGGCGCTGGTGCTGACGCCGGGCGTGCCGCTGACGCATCCGGTCCCGCACTGGACCGTGCTGAAGGCACGCGAGGCAGGTGTCGAAGTCATCGGCGATATCGAACTGTTTTGCCGCGAGCGGCGGCGGCACGCGCCGGATGCACACTTCGTCGCGATCACCGGCACCAACGGCAAATCGACCACCACGGCGCTGGTCGCGCACCTGATGCGCGAGGCGAAGCACGACGTGCAGATGGGCGGCAACATCGGCACGGCGATCCTCTCGCTCGAACCGCCGCGCGCCGGCCGCGTGCATGTGATCGAGATGTCGTCGTACCAGATC
>JBEIPX010000590.1:0-1563 GCA_040376815.1 Bradyrhizobiaceae bacterium | reverse complement strand
CGTCGCGATTCATCAGCTCAACGGCGACGAGGTGAAAACGCTGGCCTCCACCTTCAAGGGCGCCATGCCGTCGAAAGCGACCATTCAGCGCGCGCTCGGCGATATCATCGTGCAGACCGGCGACATGGCCGGCCGCCCGGTCGCAACCTCGTTCGGCGCGATCAAGAACTTCTCGGGCGAACCGGTTGCGGCCTTCGAGATCGTCCGCGACGCCAGCGCGTATTCGGAACTGTCCCGCAACTCGCTGATCTGGTTCCTGGGCAGCGCCGCATTCGCAGTGTTTGCCGCGGGACTGATTGCCGTGCTGCTTGGCCGCAGCATGGCGAAGCCGATCCTCGCCCTCGAAGGAGCCATGCGTCAGATGATCTCCGGTCAGCACGATATCGTCGTGCCTGGCGCCAAGCGCACCGATGAAATCGGATCGATGGCGCGCGCGGTCGACGTCTTCAAAGACAGCCTCGCGGAAACCGGGCGGCTGCGTGCTTCCCAAGAAGAGCAGCGCGCCGTCGCCGAGCAGGATCGACGCAACACGCTGCACGCCCTCGCGTCGCGGTTCGAGGAGAACGTCGGCGGTGTAGTCGATGCGGTCGGCACCGCTGCGAAGGATTTGCGCGGCACGGCCGAGTCGATGGCGGCGATTGCCGCGGAGGCAACACACAAGACCGCAACCGTCGCGGGCGCGTCCGAGGAAGCGACCCGCAATGCGCAGGCTGTCGCGGCCGCGATCGAGGAGCTGAATGCCTCGATCAACGAGATCGCCCAGCAGGTCAACGAGTCGGCGAATGTCGCCGGCGCCGCGGCAACGCAAGCCGCCGAAACCAACGCCCAGGTCGAGAGCCTTGCGAGCGCCGCCCAGAAGATCGGCGATGTCGTCAAGCTGATCAGCGCCATCGCCGAGCAGACCAACCTGCTCGCGCTCAACGCCACGATCGAGGCTGCGCGTGCCGGCGAGGCCGGCCGCGGCTTCGCCGTCGTCGCCTCGGAGGTGAAAGCGCTCGCCAGCCAGACGTCGAAGGCGACGGAGGAAATCTCCGCGCAGGTCGGCGCCATTCAGGAAGCAACGCAGTCCTCGGTCACCGCGATCGTCGGCATCACCCAGACGATCGGCAAGGTCAACGAAATCGCCAGCGCGATTGCATCCGCGGTCGAAGAGCAAGGTGCAGCTACCCGCGAGATCGCCAGCAATGTCGCGCAGGCGGCGCGCGGCACCGGCGAGGTCTCCGAGAATATCGCAGGCGTCAACGATGCGGCCCGCGAAACCGGACGCGCGGCAGCGCAAGTGGTCGATTCCGCCGGCGAACTGTCTCGCAACGGCGAAGTGCTGAAGACGCAGGTGAACGCGTTCCTGCGCGACGTGCGCGCCGCATAAGTCAACAGCAGACAAAAGCCCGGGTGAAACATCACCCGGGCTTTTTCTTTTCGCTGGTCGCGTCTTTACTCGATGATGCTTGATACGACGCCCGATCCGACGGTGCGGCCGCCTTCGCGGATGGCGAAGCGCAGCTTCTCTTCCATCGCGATCGGCACGATCAGGTGCACTTCCATGGCGATGTTGTCGCCCGG
>JBEIPX010000463.1:0-2781 GCA_040376815.1 Bradyrhizobiaceae bacterium | reverse complement strand
TCGGATAGAGGCCAACGATCTCCACCTGATCGAGATTCTTGAAGGTCGCATGCTCGAGATCGGTGAGTTCACCGCCGATGACGAGATGAAGCAATTGCTGTTGCGGACTTTCGGACATCGTTGTTTTCCTCAGGACGTCGGCCGCTGGCGGAAGTGCGCGACAATGCGCGCATGACGCTCCAGCCCCGCGGCCACCAGCACACCGTGTGTCACATCGTGCAGATTATAGACGAGCGGCTCGCCTGCGAGCGAGGTGATTCGGCCACCTGCTTCATGAACGATCAGGTCCGCCGCCGCAAGATCCCAGTCCTTGCTCGCCCCGCCTGCGAATGCAGCATCGATCCGGCCCTCGGCGACCCGGCAGAGACGCAGCGCCAGCGAGCCGATCCGCGGATGCGGAAGCACACTCTCCGGGTACTGAACTAGACGCTCGATCAAAGGCTTTGGTCCGGCCAGGCGTGGCACATCGATGTTCTCGCCCGGCGCTGCCGCAATCCTGTGTCCGTTGAGGGTCGCCCCATACCCCTTCACCGCAAGGAAGAATTCCTCACTCGCCGGCGCGAAGACGGCAGCCGCCACCGGTATGCCGCGGGTGACCAGTGCCGCACTGACGCACCAGTCCTCGCGGCCGGCGAGAAACGACCGGGTGCCATCGATAGGATCAACGATCCAGACACTCGTCTTCTCCAGGCGCGCGGCGTCATCCGCACTTTCTTCCGAGAGCCAGCCATAATCCGGTTCGGCTTTCTGCAAGCGATCGCGCAACAGATCGTTGGCTGCGATATCCGCTTCCGAGACCGGCGATGATGCGCCCTTGGTCCAGCTGCGCAGGTCTGTGCGGAACATGCCGAGCGCGAGTGCGCCGGCTTCCCGCACGGCGCTGGCGAGAGCTTCGCCGGCACGTGTCAACGCCTCCGGGCTGATGGATGGATCAGCGACCGGCAACCGTCATCTCTCCGAGACGCACCGTCGGCGCGTTGACGCCATAACGGAATGTCAGATCGTTCGCTGGCGTCATCGCCTTGAAGATGTCGAGCAGATGACCGGCAATGGTCACTTCGCTCACCGCGTAGGTCAGTTCGCCGTTCTCGATCCAGAAACCGGCAGCGCCGCGGCTGTAATCGCCGGTGACGCCGTTGACGCCCGAACCGATCAGATCGGTGACGTAGAACCCCTGCTTGATGTCCGACATCAATTCCTTCGGCGTCATGCGCCCGGCTTCGAGATGCAGATTGTACGCGCCGGGCGACGGCGAGGACGACACGCCGCGATGCGCGTGACCGGTGGTCTTCAGACCGAGCTCGCGCGCGGTCGCGCAATCCAGCAGCCAGGTCGACAGCACGCCGTTCTCGACGATCGCCGTCCTCTTCGTCGCGACGCCCTCCGCGTCGAACGCCTGCGAGCGTAGACCGCGCACGCGCAGCGGATCGTCGATGATCTGCACGCTCGCGTCGAACAGCTGCTGACCGAGCTTGTCCTTCAGGAAACTCGCCTTGCGCGCGATCGATGCGCCGTTCGCCGCGCCAACCAGATGGCCGACCAGCGATCCGGCAACACGCGGATCGAACACAACCTGCGCCTTCTGCGTCGCGACCTTCTTCGGATTGAGCCGCGCGACCGTCCGTTCCGCCGCGCTCTTGCCGACAGCGGCCGGCGACAGCAAATCGCTCGCATGCAGCGCAGAGGTGAAATCGTAGTCGCGCTCCATGCTCGTGCCCTCGCCGGCGATCGCCGTCATCGAGATGCTCTGGCTCGAGCGGAGATATGAGCCATGGAAGCCGGTGCTGGTGACCAGCACCATGCCGCCGATGCCGCACGATGCGGACGCGCCGTTCGATTTCGTCACGCCTTTGACCGCGAGCGCCGCGGCTTCCGCCTCGCGCGCACGGCGCTCAAGTTCAGCGGTGGAGGGCATCGCCGGATCGATGAGATCGAGATTGGGGAAATTCCTGGCGAGCAACTCCGGATCGGCGAGACCGACATACGGATCGTCCGGCGCGATCTTCGCCATCGCCACCGCGCGCTCGGCGAGTTTGGCGACATCGGCGGCAATATCGTTGGTCGACACCACTGCCTGCCGCCGGCCGACGAACACGCGCAGGCCGACGTCGTCGCCTTCGGAACGCTCGGATTCCTCGACCTGTCCGTCGCGGATATCGACGCCCTGCGAGACGCCGCGCACGGCAACCGCATCGGCGGCATCTGCGCCGGCCCGTTTGGCGGCCTCGACGAGACGCTGCGCCAGCGTCGCGAGTGCGGATTGATCCAGCAGATCGGCGGCGGGAGCCTTTGACGTGACACTGGGTGACGTAACGGCGGGTGTCGCGGCGTTTGGTGAAGAGTTCACGAACGGGTTCCTGACAATTTGCGGCTATGGGGCGGAATCATCAGATGTGCCCGTGGCGCAAGGACTTCAAGCACTTGCGGGGCGCAAGATCAACGGATTTTCCGGGCCCTCGCAAGAACTTGTCAATCATCCCGGCCAAGCTCTCGTCAATCATGAGAATGGAAGCGAACCGCGCTACCGCTAGTTAACCAGCCTTTTTAAGCGAATCCGGACACGGCTCTGGCACAGTCTCACGCATCGACCGGGAACATAATCCCGGCGGGGAGATAAAGCCGTGAGGCGTCAAACATCATCAAGCGGGATCACACCCGCCGGGTCGAGCCGTGTCCTGCGGCTCGACCCCCTCTCTCTTCCATTGCAATTCGACGCACGCGACACGCGCGCCGATGGCGGTATCCGCCACGTCGAGCTCGATCGCGAGCGCATCACCGTCC
>JBEIPX010000363.1:0-3812 GCA_040376815.1 Bradyrhizobiaceae bacterium | reverse complement strand
GAAGGTCGTGAGGAGCAAAGCGCCTGCAACATATTCAGTCGTCATGCCCGGACTTGATCCGGGCATCCATCTTTCTTCGGAAGGTAAGATGGATTGCCGGGTCATAGGCGAGCGAAGCGACGCCGTTCTCGAACGGCTATGCCCGGCAATGACGAAGAGGGCTAACTCAATGTCCGCCGACAATCTCCGGCACCGCCGTTGCGGGTGGCGTGTTGCGGCTGCGCTGGGTGCGGACGATGCCGTCGATGATGGTCATGCCGATGCCGGGCAGGTCGCCGAGCTGGATGCTGTCGAGGAACGTCTTGCCCGCCGAGTGCTGCGCCTTGTCCATGATGACGAAGTCCGCCGCGCGGCCCACCTCGACGATGCCGCAATCGAGCGCACGCATGCGCGCCGTGTTGCCGGTGGCAAAGCAGAACGCGATTTCCGCCGGCACGTCGCCGAGCGAGGAGAGCATCGACACCATGCGCAGGATGCCGAGCGGCTGCACGCCGGAGCCGGCCGGCGCATCGGTGCCGAGGATGACGCGGTTGAGATCGCCCATCTCTTTCGCGATGCGCAGCGTGTAGAGCGCCGCGCGCTCGTTGCCGTTGTGCACGAGTTCGAGGCCACGTTTGCAGCCTTCACAGATGCAGCGGATCTGCCCGTCGGGGAGCGCCGTGTGGCCGCCGTTGATATGGCCGACGATGTCGGTATCGGCTTCGAGCACCACGTCCGCATCAATGAGCCCGGAGCCGGGGATCGACGGGCCGCCGGTGTGGATCGTCGAGTTCATGCCGTACTTGCGCGCCCACGCCACCATCTTGCGCGCGGTGGGCCCGTCCTTGACGCCGCCGAGTCCGACCTCGCCGAGCCAGCGCACACCGGCCAGCGCCATCTCCCGAAAATCCTCTTCGGTCATGCCGGGTTCGATCACCGGCGCGCCCGCCATCACCTTCACGCCGCCGGGGCGCAGGTTGTCGAACGAGCGTTGCGCGAAGATCGCCATCGCCTTGAGGCCCACGATGTCGCGCGGGCGGCCGGGCATGTGCACCTCGCCGGCGGAGATCATCGTCGTCACGCCGCCGTGCAGGAAGCTGTCGATCCAGCCGATCTGATTTTGCCGCGGCGTCCATTCGCCGGCGACCGGGTGCACATGGCTGTCGATCAGCCCTGGCGTCACCACCGTGCCGTTGGCGTTGACCACGGTGGTCGCGCCGGCCTGGTCGATGTCCTTGGCGCGGCCGATCGCGGTGATCTTGCCGTTTTCGGCGAGGATCGTATCGGCATCGAGGATGGGCTTGTTGAGGTCGCCCGAGAGCAGGAGGCCGATGTTGGTGATGACCAGTTTGGTCGGACCGGTTGCCTGGGGTGCGTCGTGGGCCATGGACTTTGGGCTCCTTTTGGCGGGTTTCCGGCCGGAACCGGAGATTTCCGGCCAAGGCCTGATTTTGGATCAGAATAGCTCTAACTCATTGAAATAGAGAAATTTATTGCAGGGATTCACCGGCGGAATGAGCTACATAATCGCATGCTGCGCTGCACTTGACTGGCGCGGCTTCCGGCGGCATATTCATTAGTATACAAATGAATTGCAAGCCCCACGCCTGACGTCTCAACCTGCCGGCCACGACATTTCTGGAAGAGTGCAATGAGCAACTTCAATCAAGAAAGCGTTCTGAGCGTTCATCACTGGACCGACAATCTCTTTTCCTTCCGCACCACGCGCGACACCTCGTTCCGTTTCCGCAACGGCGAGTTCACGATGATCGGGCTGAAGGTCAACGAGAAGCCGCTGCTGCGCGCCTACAGCGTCGCGAGCGCGAATTACGAAGACACGCTCGAGTTCTTCTCGATCAAGGTGCCGGACGGTCCGCTCACCTCGCGCCTCCAGCATCTGAAGGAAGGCGACCAGATCATCGTCAGCCGCAAGGCGACCGGCACGCTCGTCATCGACAATCTTAAGAACGGCCGCAACCTCTATCTGATCGGCACCGGCACCGGCCTGGCGCCGTTCCTCAGCGTCATCAAGGACCCGGAGACGTATGAGCGTTTCGAGAAGGTCGTGCTGCTGCACGGCTGCCGCCGCGTCGCCGAGCTCGCTTACGGCGAGATGATCCAGGAGCAGCTGCCGAAGGACGAACTGATCGGCGAGATGGTCCGCGACAAGTTGATCTACTATCCGACCGTAACGCGCGATCCGTTCCGCAATCGCGGCCGCATCACCGACCTGATCACCTCGGGCAAGCTGTTCGGCGATATCGGTCTCGCCAACCTCGATGCGAGCGAAGACCGCGTGATGATGTGCGGCAGCCCGGCGCTGCTCACCGACACCAAGGACATCCTGCTCGATCGCGGCTTCATCGAAGGCAACCATGGCGAGCCCGGCGACTTCGTCGTCGAGAAGGCTTTCGCCGAGCGCTGAACGCTCCGCGTTTCTGAATGCAAACGGCCGCCTGTGAGGCGGCCGTTTTTTGTTTTGGTGTAGCTGTCGCCGGTAACTATTCGGCGGCCGCTTCGGCGAGAACGCGTTCGATCTTCACCGCGCAGAATTTGAATTCGGGAATCTTTCCGAACGGATCGAGCGCCGGATTGGTCAGCAGGTTGGCCGCCGCCTCCGCGTAGCAGAACGGCATGAACACCATGTTCTCCGGCACGTCGCGGTCGGAGCGCACTTTCACTTCCACCGCCCCGCGCCGCGTCAGCAGGCGGATGAAATCGCCGGGCCGCACGTCGATGCGCCGCATGTCCTTCGGCGACATGAACGCGACCGCCTCCGGCTCGATGCTGTCGAGCACGCCCGAGCGGCGCGTCATCGATCCGGTGTGCCAGTGTTCGAGCACGCGGCCGGTGGACAGCACCATCGGATATTCGGTGTCCGGCACTTCGTCAGGCGACGTGACGCGCGCCGGCACGATCTTGCCGCGGCCGCTTTCCGTCGGGAAGCCGGTGGTGAAGATGATCTCGTTGCCCGGCTTGTGCGGATCGTCGACCGGGTAGGTGACCGCGCCTTCACGCTCGAGCCGCTCCCAGGTGATGTTCTTTAGCGACGGCATCACCTGCGTCATCTCGTGGAAGACATCGGCCGGACCGGTGTAGGGCCAGTCGAGCCCCATGCGCTTGCCGATTTCCTGGATGATCCAGAGGTCCTGCTTCGCATCGCCCGGCGGTTTCACCACCTGACGTGCGAGCTGCACGCGGCGATCGGTGTTGGTGAAGGTGCCGGCCTTCTCCGCGAAGGCCGAAGCGGGAAGGATCACGTCCGCATGGAACGCGGTTTCCGTGACGAACAGGTCCTGCACCACGAGATGATCGAGCTTCGCCAGCGCCTCGCGTGCATGTTGCAAATCCGGGTCCGACATCGCGGGATTTTCACCCTCGATGTACATGCCGTTGATCTCGCCCGCGTGGATCGCGTTCATGATCTCGACCACGGTCAGGCCGCGCACCGGATCGATCTCCTGATGCCAGAGCTTTTCGAACGGTTCGCGCAAATCAGTACGGCCCACCGGCTGATAGTCCGGCAGGAACATCGGAATGAGGCCGGCGTCGGATGCGCCTTGCACATTGTTCTGCCCGCGCAGCGGATGCAGGCCGGTGCCCGGACGTCCGATTTGACCGGTGATCAATGCAAGTGCGATCAGACAGCGAGCGTTGTCGGTGCCGTGAATGTGCTGGCTGATGCCCATGCCCCAGAAGATGATCGAGGCGCGTGACTTTGCGTATTGCCGTGCGACTTCGCGCAGCGTTTCCGCCGGGATGCCGCAAATGGCCTCCATTTTCTCCGGGCTGAAGTCCTGAATGCTTGTCTTCAGTTCGTCGAAGCCTTCGGT
>JBEIPX010000218.1:0-5706 GCA_040376815.1 Bradyrhizobiaceae bacterium | reverse complement strand
GTGGCTTTCAGTGAGCTTGCGCGGGTTGAAGACGGCCGGTCTCTACACGATTGGGCCTCGAATGTAACCCCCGGATAAAGCGGGAAAGTCACAGCATTGCGTGAGTTAGGCACCCGCCGCGGCGATCGCAAGGAAGTCGGACGCCTTCAGGCTGGCGCCGCCGACCAGTGCACCGTTGACGTTCGTGAGCTTCAGAATTTCGGCGGCATTGGCCGGCTTTACAGAGCCTCCGTACAAAATCCTCACCTGCGGTCCGAATTCTCTCATGTTTTGCATGAGATTATTGCGTATAAACTCATGAATTTCCTGAATTTCACCATTCGTTGGCGTACGGCCGGTGCCGATCGCCCAGACCGGTTCATAGGCGATCACCAGGATGGCGGCGGTCCCTCCTGCGGGAACTGACCCGGCAAGCTGCCGGCCAACCACGTCCTTCGCCTTTCCGGCATCACGCTCGATATGCGTCTCGCCGACGCAGACGATGGCCACAAGCCCTGCCCGCCACGCCGCTTCGGCCTTGGCCCGCACCACGGCATCGGTCTCGCCGTGGTCCGTGCGGCGCTCCGAATGGCCGACGATGACCGCTGTGGCGCCTGCATCTTTCAACATCTCGGCGGAGATATCGCCCGTATGCGCGCCGGACGCCGCCGCGTGGCAGTCCTGTCCACCAATCCCCACTCGCGTACCGGCGGCTTTCGCTGCCGCAGCCGCAATCAGCGTCGCCGGCGGGCAGATCAAGAGGTCCGCATGGGGAACCTGTCCAGCACCTGCGACCACGGCATCGAGTTCGGCGAGCGACGCACGCGTGCCGTTCATCTTCCAGTTGCCGGCGATCAGGGGGCGGAGGTTGGCGGCCATGTTGCCTCTCACATGTTAGATTTTCAACTTGCGCTAGCAGAGGCCTCCCGGCCGCGCCAGTTGCTGGCGGGGACACTCCACAGCAGGCCGGATTACCGCTTCAATCCGCCGCTGCCCGCCGGGCGCCTGCCGAAGGTTGCAGCACTGGCTAAACCCTTTTATAGACGCCATAATTAACCACTGAGCCGCACTGATCGCCCTCCCACGAGAAAATCGGCCGCTCACCCGAACCGAATGATGGATTGATATGCTCCGGGGAATTCGCCGCGCCTCATCGAACTGGCTGGGCAAAGTGGTCATGGGCACCGTGATGGGTGTCCTGATCATCTCGTTCGCGGTCTGGGGCATTGCCGACATCTTCAAGGGCTTCGGACAATCGACGCTGGCCAAGATCGGCCGTACCGAAATCTCTGTCGAACAGTTCCGCACGCTCTACACCGACAAGCTGCAGCAGATCGGCCGCCAGTTCGGACGCCCGCTCACGCTCGACCAGGCGCGCACTTTCGGCCTCGACCGGCAGGTGTTGCAGCAGGTGGTCTCGGAAGCGGCGCTTGACGAAGGTGCACGCCGCATGGGGCTCAGCCAGTCGGATGCGGAAGTCGTCAAGGCAATCCAGAACGATCCGAACTTCAAAGGCGTTTCCGGCACCTTCGATCCCAACCGCTTCGCCGCGATCATTCGCCAGTTCGGCTTCACCGAACAGCGCTACATTGCCGAACAGCGCCGCGTCACGCTCCGCCGCGAAATCGCCGGCACCCTAACCGCGGGCCTCGAGCCGAGCAAGACGCTGCTCGACGCTGTCGGCCGCTTCCAGAACGAGCAGCGCTCGATCGAGTTCATCCGCCTCGGCGCCGCGCAGGCCGGCGCGATCGAGATGCCCTCGCAGGAGATGCTCACGAAATATTTCGACGAGCGGAAGACGCTGTTCCGCGCACCCGAGTATCGCAAGATCGCGGTCGTGGCGATGACGCCGGATGCGATCGCCAAGTGGACGGCGGTATCCGACGAGGATGCGAGGAAGCGTTACGAAGAAACCAAAGACAAACTCGCGGTTCCCGAAAAGCGGCAGATTTCGCAGATCGTGTTCCCGAGCGCCGATGAGGCCAAGGCGGCGCGCGAGCGCATCACTGGTGGCCTGTCGTTCGAAGACCTCGCCAAGGAGCGCAAGCTCAGCGCCACCGACATCGATCTCGGCATCGTCGCCCGATCGGCGGTCATCGATGCGGCGGTCGCCAACGCCGCCTTCGCGCTCGCCGTCAACGACGTCAGCGAGCCTGTGCAAAGCGGCTTCGGCTTCGCGCTGGTGAAGGTCGGCAAGATCGAGCCGGGGTCGACCCCGGCCTACGAGACGGTCGCAGATTCGATCAAGAAGGACATCGCGCTCGAGCAGGCACGCCAGGCCGTGCAGGACCTCCACAACAAGATGGAAGACGAGCGCGGCGGCGGCTCCAACATCGCCGATGCCGCGCAGAAACTCGGCCTCACCGCCGTGACGTTCGATACCGACCGCTCTGGCCGCGCGCCGGACGGCAAGCAAGTCACGACCGGCCTGCCGCCGAACGTCGACGTGATCTCCGGCGCGTTCGCCAGCAACGTCGGTGTCGAGAACGATCCGCTCCAGGCCAACGGCGGCTTCATCTGGTTCGAGGTGCTCGGCGTGACGCCGTCGCGCGAGCGCAATCTCGATGAAGTCAAGGAGCAGGTCGAAACGCGCTGGCGTGACGACCAGATCACAACGCGCCTGCGCGCCAAGGCGACCGAACTGATCGAGAAGCTCGACAAGGGCGGCGCCAAGCTCGCGGACGAGGCAGCCAGCCTTGGCCTCAAGGTCGAGAGCGAGGTGGGCTTCAAGCGCGACGCAAATCTCGCCGGAGTGCCGCCCGGCCTGGTGCAAGCGGCGTTCGGCATTGCCAAGGGCGCGAGCGGGCATACTCCAGGCTCCAGCCCCTCGGAGTGGATCGTTTATCGCCTGACCGACGTCGCCGTGCCTGCGGTCGATCTCGCCTCCGCGGATGCCAAGCGACTGAAGGAAGCACTCCAGCGCGGCATTTCCGACGAATACGTCAACCAGTACATCGCCAAGCTGGAATCCGAGATCGGCGTCAGCATCAACCAGGCTGCCGTCGCACAGGTCACCGGCGCCAACAACGCGAACTGAACCGTCCGCAGGGACGATCCGCCCCTGCTCTCCCGCCATTCCACCACGGCGCAATCCGCGCTAAGAGCACACGAGCAGTGTTGCGTGAGCTAAGCGTTCGCAGGACGTCATGGACGATTTCAGGGCCATCATCGGAAAGGTCGCGACCGGTGCGACGCTCTCGCGCGACGAGGCGGCGTCCGCCTTCGACCGGATGATGTCGGGCGAAGCCACGCCATCGCAGATGGGCGGCCTGCTGATGGCGCTGCGCGTGCGCGGCGAAACCGTCGACGAGATCACCGGCGCCGTCAGCGCCATGCGCGCCAAGATGCTGCGGGTGAAAGCGCCGGCGGATGCGGTCGATGTGGTCGGCACCGGCGGCGACGGCTCCGGATCGGTCAACGTGTCCACCTGCGCCTCGTTCATCGTCGCCGGCGCGGGTGTGCCGGTCGCCAAGCACGGCAACCGCGCGCTGTCATCGAAGTCCGGCGCGGCCGATGTGCTGATGGCGCTCGGCGTCAAGATCGATATCTCGCCGGATCAGGTCGGCCGCTGCGTGCAGGAAGCCGGCATCGGCTTCATGTTCGCGCCGGTGCATCACCCGGCGATGAAGAACGTCGGCCCGACGCGGGTCGAACTCGCCACCCGCACCATCTTCAATCTTCTCGGACCGCTGTCGAACCCTGCTGGCGTCAAGCGGCAGATGGTCGGCGTGTTCTCCAAGCAATGGGTGCAGCCACTCGCGGAGGTGCTGAAGAATCTCGGCGCCGAGGCAGCTTGGGTCGTACACGGCTCCGACGGCCTCGACGAGATCACTCTGACCGGCCCGACCTTCGTCGCGGCGCTCGACAAGGGCAAGATCACGACGTTCGAGGTAAAGCCCGACGACGCCGGATTGCCCCTCGCCAACGGCGATGCGCTTAAGGGCGGCGACGGCGACGCCAATGCCAGGGCGCTGCGCGCCGTGCTCGACGGCAAGCCTGGCGCCTATCGCAACGTCGCGTTGCTGAACGCGGCTGCTGCATTCGTGGTCGCGGGCCGCGCCAAAGATCTGAAGGACGGCGTCGCCATCGGCGCAAAGTCGCTCGACAGCGGCGCAGCGGCTGAGCGGCTGGCGCAGCTTGTTCGCATCTCCAACGCATGAATGAGGAAAGCGAAGGCTTGTCCGACATCCTCGCCAAGATCGAAGCCTACAAGCGCGACGAAATCGCCGCTGCCAAACGCGCGCGGCCGCTTCGCGAGGTCGAGGCTGCCGCAAAGACCGCCAGCCCGCCGCGCGGTTTTCTCAAATCGATCCGCGCGCGGATTGCGCGCGGCGACTACGCGCTGATCGCCGAGATCAAGAAGGCGTCGCCGTCGAAGGGGTTGATCCGCGCCGATTTCGATCCACCTGCGCTCGCGAAGGCCTATGAGGCCGGCGGTGCTGCGTGTTTGTCCGTGCTGACGGATACACCCTCGTTTCAAGGTCATATGGACTTCATGGTCGCGGCACGTGCGGCGACCCAGTTGCCGGTGCTGCGCAAGGACTTCATGTTCGAGCCGTATCAGGTTTACGAGGCGCGCGCGCATGGTGCCGACTGCATTCTGATCATCATGGCGTCGCTTGATGACGGCGCGGCGGCAGAGATCGAGGACACCGCGATCGCGCTTGGCATGGACGTGCTGATCGAGGTGCACGATCGCCCCGAACTCGAGCGCGCCCTGAAGCTGAAATCGCCGATGATCGGCGTCAACAATCGCAATTTGCGCACATTCGAGACAACGCTCGCCACCAGCGAAGCACTCGCACCGCTGATCCCGAAGGATCGCGTCATGGTCGGCGAAAGCGGTATCTTCACGCCCGGCGATCTCACGCGTCTGGCGAAGGCCGGCATGTCGACGTTCCTTGTCGGCGAGAGCCTGATGCGGCAAGCCGATGTGACCGCCGCGACCCGCGCGCTGCTCGCGCGCGACACGCGCAAGAGCGCATAGGTCGCAACCGATGGCCCGCAAGTCTGGCTCCAAGTCCGCCTCCCAGAGAACGGCCCTCACCCACATCGACAGCAAGGGTGAGGCACGCATGGTGGACGTGTCGGAGAAAGCCGATACCGAACGCATGGCGATTGCCGAAGGCGTCGTGCTGCTGAGCAAGGCGACGCTCGATCTGATCGTCAAAGGCCGTGCGAAGAAAGGCGACGTGCTGGCCACCGCCCGCATCGCCGGCATCATGGCTGCCAAGCGCACATCCGAGCTCATTCCTCTCTGCCATCCCCTGGCATTGTCGAAGGTCGTCGTGGACATCGAGCCGGACAAGACATTGCCCGGCTGCCGCGTTCGCGCCACGGTGAAGGTGAAGGGTCCGACCGGCGTCGAGATGGAAGCTCTGACCGCCGTCTCGGTCGCCTGCCTGACCATCTACGACATGGTCAAGGCGGTCGAGCGCTCGGCGCGCATCGATGCAGTCCGGCTGATCGAGAAAAAGGGCGGCAAGTCCGGCCATTTCCGCGCGGAGTAACTGGGAGAACGTCCGTGGCGCTGATGCCGGTCGAAGACGCGCTGAATGCGATCCTGAAGGATGCGGCGCCGCTTGGCGAGGAGAACGTGCCGCTCGACGACGCGCTGCATCGCGTGCTGGCGCAGGATATCGCCGCACGCCGCACGCAACCGCCGCAGGCGATGTCGGCGATGGACGGCTACGCGGTGCGCACGAGCGATGCATCAGCTGGCGCGCG
>JBEIPX010000411.1:0-3252 GCA_040376815.1 Bradyrhizobiaceae bacterium | reverse complement strand
CGCCGAGGCGGAAGTCGAGTACGAGGATTATACGAGCGACGCGGTGTGGGTGAAGTTTCCGGTCGCTTCGCCAGCGAACGGGCAACTCAAAGGTGCGAGTGTCGTCATCTGGACGACGACACCGTGGACGCTGCCCGGCAACCGCGCGATCTCGTTCTCGTCGAAGATCGCCTACGGCATCTACAAAATCACCGACGCACCAGCGGACAATTGGGCGAAAAACGGCGATGTACTCATTCTCGCCGACAAGCTCGCGGCGGATGTGTTCAAGCAGGCGCGCGTCACATCCCATGAACGTACCGGCGACCTGTCGCCGGATGTGCTCGATGCGATCGAGTGCAAACATCCGCTCGCGGGTTTCAACGATAGCTACACCTTCACGGTCCCCCTGCTCGACGGCGATCACGTCTCGGACGACACCGGCACCGGCTTCGTCCACACCGCGCCGGGCCACGGCCGCGAGGACTTCGACATCTGGACGGCGAATGCGCGCGATCTCGACGCGCGCGGCATCTCCAGCGTCATTCCCTACACGGTCGACGAGAACGGCGCGTTCACCGAACAGGCGCCGGGCTTCACCGGCAAGCGCGTCATCACCGACAAGGGCGAGAAGGGCGACGCCAACGAGGCCGTTATCAAGGAGCTGGTGGCGCAGGGCATGCTGCTCGCCCGTTCGCGCTTGAAGCATCAGTATCCGCACTCGTGGCGTTCGAAGAAGCCGGTGATCTTCCGCAACACGCCGCAGTGGTTCATCGCGATGGACAAACCGATAGCCAACGATGGCGCGGCAAAGAATAGCGACACGCTGCGCGCCCGCGCGCTCAAGGCCATCGCCGACACGCAATGGGTGCCGCCGGCCGGCCAGAACCGCATCAACGGCATGATCGCCAACCGCCCGGACTGGGTGGTGTCGCGCCAGCGCGCCTGGGGCGTGCCGATCGCCGTGTTCGTCAAGGAAAAGGGCGACGGCTCGGTCGAGATCCTTCAGGACGAAACGATCAACCAGCGCATCGCCGAGGCTTTCATGAGTGAAGGCGCGGACGCGTGGTACGCCGCAGGCGCACGCGAGCGCTTCCTCGGCGCGCGCGCAAGCGAAGGCTGGCAGAAGGTCGATGACATTCTCGACGTCTGGTTCGACTCGGGGTGCACGCACGCCTTCGTGCTCGAAGACCGCCAGAACTTCCCGACGCTCGGCGCCATCAAGCGCAAGATCGACGGCGGCAATGACACCGTCATGTATCTCGAAGGATCGGATCAGCATCGCGGCTGGTTCCAGTCCTCGCTGCTGGAGAGCTGCGGCACGCGCGGCCGCGCGCCCTATGACGTGGTGCTGACGCACGGCTTCACGCTCGACGAGCAGGGCCGCAAGATGTCGAAGTCGATCGGCAACACGGTCGAGCCGCAGAAGGTGATCAAGGATTCCGGCGCCGACATCCTGCGCCTGTGGGTCGCGGCCTCGGATTACTCGGACGATCAGCGCATCGGCCCGGAAATCCTCAAAACCATGGTCGAGACCTATCGCAAGCTGCGCAACACCGTGCGCTGGATGCTCGGCACGCTCGCGCACTTCAAGCCGGGCGACGCGATCGAGCATATGGACATGCCCGAGCTCGAGCGGCTGATGCTGCATCGGCTCGCCGAGGCCGATGCGGTCGTGCGCAAGTCCTACGAGGAGTTCGACTACAAGACGGTGATCGCGACACTGGCCGCGTTCATGAACACCGAGCTGTCGGCGTTCTACTTCGACATCCGCAAGGACACGCTGTATTGCGACGCGCCGTCGTCGCCGGCGCGCAAGGCCGCGCTGACCGCCGTCGACATCATCTGCGACGCGATCCTGAAATGGCTCGCGCCGGTGCTGAGCTTCACCGCCGACGAGGCGTGGCTGCAATATCGTCCGAACGCCGAGCCGTCGGTGCACCTCACCACGTTCCCCGACGGCCTCGACCGCTATCGCGACGACGACCTCGCCGCGAAGTGGGAGGCGATCCGCGACGTGCGCCGCGTCGTCACCGGCGCGATCGAGGTCGAGCGCGCGGCCAAGCGCATCGGCTCGTCGCTCGAAGCGTCGCCGCTCGTCTACGTGTCCGATCCGGGACTGTTCGCGATCATGGCCGGCACCGACATCGCCGAGGTGTGCATCACCTCCAGCGCGGAGCTGACCAACCAAGACGCGCCGGCAACAGCGTTCAAGCTGCCGGATGTGGCCAACGTGGCCGTCGTGGTCGAACAGGCACAGGGCCGGAAGTGCGCCCGCTCGTGGAAGATTCTCCCGACCGTCGGCGACGATCCCGAGTATCCGGATGTTTCGCCGCGCGACGCGGATGCGCTGCGCGAGTGGAAGGCGCTCGGAGTGAGCGTGTGATGCGGAGCGCGGCATGAACCCAGCCTTGCGTCCGGGATTGATCGCCGCGCTCGTCACCCTCGTGCTCGATCAGGCCGTGAAGCTGTGGCTGGTGTACGGCTACGAACTCGGCAATCGCGGCCTGGTGCCGGTCACGCCGTTCTTCGACCTCGTACTCGCCTGGAACACCGGCATCAGCTACGGCTGGTTCCAGAGCGAGAACGCCATCGCCCAGACTGTGCTGCTGGGGATCAAGGCCGCAGCGATCATCCTGCTCGCCGTCTGGATGGCCCGCTCGGACACGGTGATGGCCACAACCGGGCTCGGACTGATCATCGGCGGGGCGATCGGGAACGCGATCGACCGCTTCCTGCACGGCGCAGTGGTCGATTTCGCGCTGTTTCATGCCCAATTCGGCGGCCAGCGGTATAACTGGTACGTGTTTAACCTTGCCGATGTGGCTATTGTTGCCGGGGTTGTGGCCCTGCTGTATGACTCCTTCCGGGCCCCAGACGCCGCAAAAGCGCCGTGATCCCCAGCAATATCAACGGAAATTCCGCGACTTAACCGTAACGGACGAGAACCGATGCGCGCCAACACCCGCCTCAGCTTCCCTGACACCGATCAGCGCACGCGCCGCGCCTTGCGGCTTGCGCTGTGTACTGTCGCGGTGCTCGCAGCCTTCAACGTCACCGCGAAGGCCGCTGACGACGAGGAAGAAGACAGTCGGTCGTTCTCGCAAAAAATCATCGGCAGCGTGATCCGCGGCATCGGCGGCAGCAGCATTGATGACAGCAATATCGAATACCGCGAGCGCTCGCCGCTGGTGATCCCGCCGAAGGTCGAGCTGCGCGCGCCGGAATCCGGCAAGCAGGCGGTGCCGGCGAACTGGCCGAAAGATCCCGATG